>JBOFJB010000424.1:0-28164 GCA_051650465.1 Dermatophilaceae bacterium
GACATCCGCTCCAGTTGGCCGCGGGCGGCGGCGTCGAGCTCGGGTACCCGGTAGCCGTGGATGGCGCACCACCACGACGACATCCCGTCGACGACCTCACGGGGGCTGCCGTCACGGTCGCGGAGCCGGAGCCGCACGCCCGACGCGGACTCCACCAGGTACGGGTCGCCCGGCGTCAGGGCCGACGAGTACGGGTGCCAGACATGCTCGCGGTCGAAGGCGAGCAACGCGTCATCCTGGTGAGGCGGCCCGGGCGAGTCGGTCGGTGTGCACATCGTGGCCCATTGTGCCGACCCGCCTGATGGTCGAGGCTCGTGACCAGTGCCGCACGGCTGACCCCCGCCGAGTGACGGCTGCCGCACGCATCCAGCACCTCGCCCCGGATAGTCCGACGGGTGTATCAGGCCCGTGGCGCAGGCGCTCATCTCAGGTACCCCTGCGGCTCCGGACTCATCTGGCGTCGCGTCCTACCGAGGAGAGCCGTCATGTGTGGAGTCATCGTGATCGCAGGCACGAAACTGGAAATCCCCTGCGAGGACCCGCGCAAAAAACGGCCCTGGGCCCCACCGATCATCGACTTCGAGCGGCTTGTGCTCGAGGAGTCTGGCTGGGATGACAAGGAATCCGCCCGGTGGCGGGCCGAGGTGAACTACCTGACCAACGCCCTGGTCGGCGTCGGCATCCTCCGAGATGAGGACAAGCGCGCGGTCGTCGCGGGATTGCTTGTCGAGGTCGCGAACACCATCACCGAAGAGGCGAAAGTCGACGTCAAGTTCGAGTACGACGCTCGCGCGGCCAGCGCCGCGCAGTAGAGCATGATCCGCCCGGTGGCCACGACCTGCCGCAGGTTCGTGACTACCGGGCGGGACGCCCGCTGCCTCATGGTCGGTCGGCAACTGCGAGTGGGTGGGGCCGCAATTGTCGGTCCTCACTCGGGTCGGCGCGGCCGTCTCGGTCGCCCCAGGTCCGGCGTCAGGCGGCGGTTGCCGACTTCTCGTGGGCTGCGTCGGCGAGGCGGATGATGAGCGCCCTCACCTCGGCGTCGAGTTCGGCATCGACGAGCCGGCCGTTCTCGAACGCCTCGTACGACGACCCGACGCCGACGGTGTCCTCGATGACGTCGGCACCGGCCACCCGGAGCACCTTGACGGCGTCCTCACGGGCCCACTGGGCACCGCGAGGCGATGCGCTCGCGCCGATCACGGCCGCCGGCGTACCGGCGATGGACGCTGCGCTACGAGGCCGGGACGCCCAGTCGACCGCGTTCTTGACAGCGCTCGACATCGACCCGTTGTACTCGGGCGTGACGAGCAGCAGACCATCGGCGCCGGCAACCGCGGCACGCAGGTCGCGCACGGTGTCGGGGAGAAGGTCGTCGTGGTCGAGGTCCCCGGAGTAGTGCGGTAGGTCGGCCAGACATTCGAACACGGTGGCGGTGGCGCCGTCGGGAAGGTGGGTGAGCGCATGGTCGATGAGTTGGCGGTTCGTGGATCCAGTGCGCAGGCTGCCGAGCAGGACGAGGATGTTCACTTAAGGCTCCCGATGTCGAGGTAGGCACGGACGGCCGTGGGATGGGGACGAACGGCCGTGCAGTGCGGCGGTGGGCAACCCCACTGCCGTCACGCAGTGACGTGCTGTCGTGACATCCATGGTGCCGGACGCGCACTGCTGTGTTACCGCCAGGTGGAGTGCTCGACCGTGCCGTGCCGCGAACAGGTGGCCGTCCAGGCATCCGGGGTGACCTGAACCGTCATCCGCCGACGGCAGCGCACGCAGTACCGGGGCGGCTCGAGTGCCGCCCGCCGCTCGCATCGGGCGTGGGCGGACGCGCGGTTCGCCTCACCGCACTGACCGCACCAGACGTCGGGGCTCTCTCCGCTCGACGGTGGGCAAGCATCGTCCACCGTCAGCCGCCCGCTCAGAAGGTCTCGCCGAGGGCGCGCACCGGCATCGACAACTCGTCGAGCAGCGCGAGGTCCTTGCCGGGGTCGCGCCCAAGAGTCGTGAGGTAGTTGCCGACGATGACCGCGTTGATGCCGCCGAGCAGGCCGTCGCGGGTGCCGAGGTCGCCGAGGGTGAGTTCGCGGCCGCCGGCGTAGCGCAGGATGGTGCGCGGCATCGCGAGCCGGAACGCCGCGACGGCCCGCAGCGCGTCGTTCGCCGACATCGGCTCGAGATCACCGAACGGGGTGCCTGGCCGGGGGTTGAGGAAGTTGAGCGGCACCTCGTGCGGGTCGAGCTCGGCGAGTTGGGCGGCCAGTTCGGCCCGCTGCTCGAGGCTCTCGCCCATGCCGACGAGTCCGCCGCAGCACAACTCCATCCCGGACTCGCGCACCATGAGGCAGGTCTCCCAGCGCTCGTCGAACGAGTGCGTGGTGACGACCTGCGGGAAGTACGAGCGCCCGGCCTCGAGGTTGTGGTTGTACCGGTGCACCCCCATGTCGACGAGGTCGTCGACCTGGTCGCGGGTGAGCATGCCGAGGGACGCGGCCACCTGGATGTCGACCGCGGCCCGAATCGCCGCGACCCCGTCGCGCATTTGCCGCATCAGTTTCTCGTCGGGGCCGCGCACCGCGGCGACGATGCAGAACTCGGTGGCCCCGGTGGCCGCGGTCTGCTTCGCGGCCCGCACCAGTTCGGGGATGTTGAGCCACACCGACCGCACCGGGGACGTGAACTGCCCACTCTGCGAACAGAAGTGGCAGTCCTCCGGGCAGCCGCCGGTCTTCAGCGAGACGATGCCCTCGACCTCGACGCTCGGTCCCTGGTACGTCATCCGCACCTCGTGAGCCAGTCCGAGCAGGTCGGGCAGCGCGGCGTCATCCGTACGGAGCACGTCGCCGACCTGCTCCTGGCTGAGCCCGACGCCGCGTTCGAGGACCTGCTCGCGCGCGATGCCGAGGATGCCGGTGCCGGTCGCAGATGCCGTCATGCCGACGATTCTCCCGTACCCATGACGCCTGGGTTCCGTCGCGGTCCGCGGCCGGTCCGCGGCCGGTCAAGAACGGCGAGGGATGTGCTCCTCATCCGGATGAGATGCGCGGCGGACCCCGCGAAACAACCGGCAGCAGGGGAGGACGCGGGCCGGCGTGGCTCCCCTACCGCCGGTCCGCTGCTCAACTGAGGAACTGGCCGAGGCCACCCTGGCTGCTGCTGCCGCCGGTCTGGTGGCCGCCCGGGCCCACCGACTCGCTCGGCTGGACGAGCACGTAGCCCTGCCCGCCGAACGCCATCTGCAGCAACTCACCGGTTCCGCCACGGATCATCGAGCCGATGCCGCCGGTGTCGACCCGGATGTCCATCGAGACCCCCGAGGTCCACAGCACCACGGCCTGCGCATCGGCGAACGTCGGCGAAGAGGCGACGTCGAGCGCCACCGGCTCGCCCTCGGTGGTGACCGCGACGTAGCCGGTGCCGCGCAGCGACACGTTGTAGAGGCCGCCGGTCATCGCGCCGCCGCGAGCCTGGATGCGGTGGATGTCCCACTGGATGGAGCTGGAGAACGCGAGCACGTTGTTGCCGTTGACCGAGAGCGAGTCGTTCTCGAGGTACATCACCTGGATCTCGGAGGCGAAGTCGGCGACGAACAGTTCACCGCTGCCGGCGCACTGCATCATCTTCACGCCCTCGCCGGTGGCCGCCGCCTTGAGCATCTTCCCCAGCCCGCCGGAGCCCTTGTTCTGGAACCGCACGTCGCCCTGGTAGGCGACCATCGAGCCGGTCTTGGCCCATACCTCGCCGTACTTCATATCGATGCGCAGCATCTTCTTGTTCTGCAGCGTGAACGGGTCCTGAGACGGCTTCTCGGTGAAGTCCTGGAACAGCGAGCCGTGGATCGGCATCTATACCTCCTCGTCGTGCGGCGGGCCCTGGCCGGGTAGTGGTCAGAGCGCTCCGGGCCGCGATCGTGGCCAACGCTAGGCGCAACGCCCACCGGGGTCCTAGGGTTTCTCGCGACGCGGTTCCCCACCGACGGGGTGACGTCGTTCCCCATGCACGGAGGCAAGCATGAGCTTCTTCGAACGGGCCAAGGCGGCCGCCACCGACTTCGCGGCCAAGGCCGACCAGGCGATGGCGAACGCGGGCGTGAGCACTCCAGGAGCCCCGGGCGGCTCCCCCGACCGGGCGCTGCGCGACCTCGGCGTCGTCGCCTGGCTCGACACGGTCGGCCGCCCGGTCGCCCCGGCCGACCGTGAGCGGGTGATGTCGACGCTGCGCGAACTCGAGTCGGCCGGTCGGCTCACCGGGCTCGCGGTGAGCCCCCCGCCCGCTGCGCCACCGCCCCCGCCGGGTGCCGCCGGCTCCTGGAGTTCCAGCACGGATGCCGCCCCGCCGGCTCCGGCGGCGCCACCTGCTGCCGACCCCGGGCGACGGCCCGATGACGGTTCGCTGCCGCCTCCGCCGCCTCCGCCGAGTTGGGCATGACGGCATCAGCAGCGATCGGTGCAGAGCCGAAATGTCCAGTCGGCTGGTTGACGGCCGCTGACGGCGCCGAGCACGGGGCCGCGAGGGCGGCCCCGTCGCTGTCTGCATGGCAGACCGAAGGTACCGGTGGAGAGCCGTTCCTGCAGAACACTATTCACGTTGGTGTGACGATGACGAGCCCGGGCGGGGCCGCGAGCGCGACGGCGGCATAGGTGTAGGCGACCCCCGCCAGCCATCGGCTTCCGCCGTCCGCGAGCAGCCGGAGCCGAACCCCGGCCGCCGGGGTGGTGCCTCCACCCAGCGAGCCCTCCGGCATCCGGGCCCGGGCCAGCGACACCAGCGCTCGGGCGGTCGCGACCTCGCCGACCCGCCGGGCTGCGACCCGGTCAGCGAGCACCTCGACGAGCAGGTGTACCTCGGCCAGCGCCGCCTCCGAACGGACCAGCGGTGGTACGGCCTGATGCACGACGGTGAAGAACTCCAGCAGCAGGTCGTGCCGAGCCCGCAGGTGCGCCTCCTCGTGGGCGACCACGGCCTCCGCCTCGGTGTCACTCAGGGCCTGGAGGGCGCTGTCGGAGACGACCACCCGGCCGCGCCGCCCGGGGATGCAGTACGCGGTGAGCGTCGGATGACGGAGCACGCGCAGCCGGTCGTCGCGGTGCTGGGCGAGTACGTCGACCAGTTCGCGGTGGCGGGCTCGTACCGCGCGCAGCCGGGTGCCGACCCGGTGGCCCGACACCAGCAACCGGCCGACCACGACCAGGCTGACCGGGGCGGTGACCACCAGCGCCGCCACCGCCACCGGCGAGTCGGGAGCGGACCCGAGCGCGATGGCGGATGCCGGTGCGGCCGCCAGTGCCGAGGTCACCCCGGCCACCGTCACCGACTGCCACGCCACGAGCGCCGCACGCGGCGCGTGGCGGAACCGGGTGCGCCGCGCCATGGCACGCGGCGCACCGGCGGCCAGCGTCAGGGCGAGCGCCGCGAGGGCGAGCCCGGTCACCGACCCGTTCCTCGCTCTCGCCCCCGGTGCCGACGCCGATTGTGCCGAGTCGCTGCCTCGGGCGCCGGACGGGCTCGGTCATCGCCCCCGGGGCGCCGGCTGTGCCGAGTCACGGCCTCCGGCGCCGGCCGCGCCCGTCCGCGCGGGCCTCGACCTCGGCGAGTGCGGCTCTGAGATCGTCGAGTTCGGCGCTGCTCGCGCCGTCGAGGAAGTGCAGCATCGCGGCCCGCCGGTCGGTGACCGCCATCGCCTCCATGGTCTGCCGCATGGTCTGTGCCGTGAGCGCCTCCCGGGTGCCGGCCGGCTGGTAGCGCCAGGCCCGGCCGTCGCGTTCGCGGGTGACCAGGCCCTTCTTCGCGAGCCGGTCGAGCACGGTGAGCACGGTCGTGTAGGCGATCTCGCGGGTGCCGGCCAGGGTCTCGTGCACGTCGCGAACAGTGGCTCCACCAGGAGAAGTCTCGCCGGATGTCGTCACGCCCGGCCCCGCTCCTCGAGGCGCCGCCGTGTCGGGTACCGGCGGCGGTGCGGCATCCCACAGGCAGTCCATGACCGTGCGTTCGAGGTCGCCGAGCCGGGGGGTCGAACTGGTCGCGGGCACGGCCTCACTCCTTCGCGGCGGTCGACATCGAGCGTGCCATACCGGCGCCGAGGTCGAGCACCTCCTCGACCCGGTCGAGCGCTTCGGGGCGGTGCGTGACGATCACGACGCCGCGGCCAGTGGTGGCGTCCAGCATGTCGTCGAGCACCCGTGCGGCGGTGGGCGGGTCGAGGTGCGCGGTCGGTTCGTCGAGCAGGATGACGCCGCGGCGGCTGAGCAGGGCGCGGGCCAACCCGAGGCGGGTGCGTTCGCCGCCGGAGACGCCGCGACCGCCGGTGCCGAGCCGGGTGTCCAGGCCGCTCGGCAGCCCGGCGTACCAGTCGCCGAGCCCGGCCAGCCGCAGCGCGTCGGTGAGGTCGCTGTCCACGGCATCGGGCTGGGCGAGGCGGAGGTTGTCGCGGATCGTCGCGGCGAGCACGTGCGGCTCGTCGTCCAGCACCGCGACCGCGGCCCGGGTCTCGGCAACCCGGAGGTCGCGCACGTCGGTGCCGTCGAGGGTGTGCCGCCCGCCGGTGCGGTCGAGCTGGCGGGCGAGCACCGCGAGCAGGGTGCTCTTGCCCGACCCGTTCGGACCCACCACCGCGACCCGCCGCCCAGGACGCACGGCGACTGACGTCGCGGCCAGATCGGTGCGCGCCCCGGTCCACGACGCGGTCACCTCGTCGAGCCGCAGCTCGGAGCCGCCCGGATGACGCGGCGCCGCCGGATGACCGGGCGTCTCCGGATCGCCGGGTGCCGCCGGACGACGCGCTGTCGGATGGCTGACTGTCCCCGGACGTCGCAGAGCCACCGGCGCTGGGTCGGTGCCCGCCGGCTCCTGGTCGGTGAGCGCGGCGACCCTCGCCGCGCTGCCCTGAGCCCGGGCGAGTGCGCGCATGGAGTCAGTGAGCGGTGCGAGGGCGTCTCCCACGGCCACCGGGACGACGACGAGGAGCGCTGCGACGGGCGCGCCTACGTCATCCGGCCGCACGAGCAGCGCGCTCGCGACGGTGGCCGCCCCGGTGCCGAGCAGGAGGACCGCCGCCACCAGCGCACGCCCGTGGCTCTGCCGCCGCACCGCGCGCCGCGCCTCGTCGTGAGCCTGCGCGAGCCACCTCGATGCCGCGGCCTCGGCACCGATGCCGCGCAACTCGCCGGCCTGCCGGGCCACCAGGTCGGCCACCCGCTGGACCTCGCCCCGTGCCGCGAGTAGCGCTGGGAGGGAGCGGGACTCGAGACGCCAGGCCAGGATGCACGCCAGCGCCACCAGCACCAGGAGAGCAGCCACGACCAGGCCGACGGCGGGGTCGAACCAGGCAGTGAGCAGCGTGGCGACCACGCCGGCCACTGCTCCCGACAGCACCGGCACCGTCACCCGCACCCCCGCCTCGACCGTGTCGGTGAGGTCGTCGACGACGCCGGTGAGCACCGCCGACCGCGACCGTCTGCCGAGTCGGGCCGGTGCCAGCGGCACGAGGCAGGCGTACAGCGCGGACCGGCGGTGGGCGAGGTCGCCGAGCGCGGCATCATGCGACACCAGCCGTTCCAGGTAGCGGACAACCGGCCGGGCCATGCCGAACGCCCGCACCGCGACGATCGCGACGAGCAGGGTGAGGATGACCGGCCGTTCGCTGGCCCGCACCACCAACCAGCCGGAGGTCGCGGTGAGGGCGATGCCGGATGCCGTGGCGGCACCTCCCAGTAACCCGGCGACCAGCGTCGCGCGGGCCACCGGAACCGGCCCGTCCACGGCCTCGACGCGGGCGAGCGGCACCGGCCGCTGGATCATGCGAGCACCGCAGAGGAGCCCGGACCAGGTTGCGCGACAGTGGATGAGAGCGTGACGTGGTGGTCGGCCAGGGCGACGAGCTCGGGGCGGTGGGTCGCGACGAGCACCGTGCGCCGACGTGCCAGCCGCACCAGAAGGTCGTGCACGAGAACAGACGCGTCGGTGTCGAGGTGGGCGGTGGGTTCGTCGACGAGCAGCACCGGTGCGTGCGACAGCGTGGCCCGGGCGAGCGCGAAGCGGGCCCGCTGCCCCGCCGAGAATCCGACACCGTCGTCCCCGACCGTGGTGTCCAGCGCGGCGGGTAGCCCGATCACGTACCCGTCGAGGCCGGCCTCCCGCAGCGCGGACCAGAGCGTGGGGTCGGGGGCGTCGTTGCCGAGCCGAAGCACGTCGCGCACCGTTCCCGCCGGGAGGAACGGCCGCTGCGACACCAGGTGCGCCGGGTCGGCCTCCACCGCGCCGGAGGTCGACGAGCGGAGGCCGGCGGCCAGTTCGAGAACGGTCGACTTGCCCACCCCGGACCGGCCGGTGAGCACGGTAAGTCCACCACCGACATCCATCGAGAAGCCCTGGAGCACAGGCGATTCGGCGTCCGGGTACGAGTACGACACATCCAGCAGTCGGACCCGTGGGCGGGCGGGTCGAGCGAGGTCGGCTGCCGATGCCGCCGCGCGGCCGGGTCTCGACGGCACGTCATCCGGCTGGTCGAGTTCGGGGAGGATGCCGCTCAGCGCCTCGGCACCGTCGGCGGCCGCATGGAACTCCGCGCCGACCCGGCGCACCGGCCAGTAGGCCTCGGGCGCGAGGAGGATGGCGAGCAGGCCCGCCTCGAGGGTCATCGACCCGTGGGTGAGCCGGATGCCGACCGTGACCGCGACGATCGCGACCGAGATCGAGGCGAGCAGTTCCAGCGCCGCCGAGCTGAGGAACGCGGTGCGCAGCGTACGTATGGTGGCCCGGCGGTGCCGCTCGCTCACCTCGGCCACGATGCCGATCTGCCGCTCGGCGCGCCCGTAGGCGGCCAGGGTGGGCAGCCCGCGCATCACGTCGAGGAAATGGCCGGCCAGCGATTCCATTGCCCGCCAACGCCGTTCGGTCTCGGCAGCGGTCTGGTGCCCGATCAGCGCGGCGAACACCGGCAGCAGCGGCAGGGTGACCACGACGATCAGCGCGCTGACCCAGTCGACCCAGAACAGCGCGAGCACGGCGAGCGCGGGCACGACCGCCGCAGCGACCAGTGCCGGCAGAAACCGGGCCGCATACGGCTCGACGGAGGCGGCCCCCTGCGCGGCGAGGGTGGCTGCCCTGTCCGGCGCGGGCCGGCGCTCGGCCGGGAGAAGCAGCCAGCGGATGACGAGCGCCTCTCGCACCGCCGCGCTCACCTCGACGCCGGCCGCCGCCGCTGCGCGTTCGGCGGCCCAGCCGAGCCCGGCCCGGACGGTGAACAGCGCGGCCAGTGCGAGCGCCGGCCCGGCGCGGTCGACATCCGACACCACCGCGACGATGAGTGCGGTGAGGGCGAACGTCAGCCCGATGGTGGCGACGCCCTGGGCCACCCCGACCGTGGCAAGCAGCGCGACCGGGCGGCGCGCCTCGGGCACAGTCCGGAGTAACCGCGGGTCGAACGGCTTCACGGCACGGACACCGGCGCCGGGAGGTGGTGGGTGCCGAGCCGCCGGCGGAACACCCAGTACGTCCAGCCCACATACAGCAGTATGATTGGCGTGAATACCGTTGCGGCCCACGTCATCACGGTCAGGGTGAGCGGGCTGCTCGCGGCGCTGTCGATGCTCAGCGACAGCCCACCGGCCACGGTGCTTGGCACGACATCGGGATGTAGCGCGACGAAGTAGGTGGCCACCGCACCGCCGATGGCGACCGCGGTGCCGGTGAACGCCCAGCCTTCGCGGCCTCGCCAGTTCGCGGCGATGCCGCCCACCAGCGCCAGCGCGGCGACCCCGGAGAGCGCCCAGGTCGAGGCGGTTCCCCGGGTAACCCCGAGCCAGGTGAGCAGCGCGCTCGCCAGGCCCGCCGCGACGATGCCGAGCCGGGTGGCGAGAGCGCGGGCGTCGGCCCGGATCGGGCCGGCCGTCTTCAGCGCGAGGAACACCGCGCCGTGGGTGAGGCTCAGCGCCAGCACGGTGAGCCCGCCGAGGATGCTCGGCAGGTTGATCAGGGTCGCCACGCCGCCGGTGTACTCGTAGTCCCGGTCGATGGGCAGGCCGCGCACGACGTTGGTGAGGGCCATCCCGACGAGGAACGGGGCCACCAGCGAGCCGCCGACGATCGCCGCGTCCCAGCGGGCTCGCCACGCCGCATCACCGCGCTTGTGCCGGAACTCCAGGCCGACGTTGCGCAGGATGAGGGCGAGCAGCAGGAGCAGCAGCGGCAGGTAGAGCGCCGAGAACATCGTGGCGTACCACTCCGGGAACGCGGCGAACATCGCGCCGCCGGCGGTGAGCAGCCAGACCTCGTTGCCGTCCCAGTGCGGGCCGATGGTCGTGAGCATCAGCCGGCGTCGCCGCTCCCCGTCGGCCCGGTCACCGCCGAGCAACGGCAGCAGGGCGCCGACACCGAAGTCGAACCCTTCGAGCACGAGGTAGCCGGCCCAGAGCAGGCCGACGAGGCAGAACCAGACAAGGGGCAGGTCCACAGGGCTCGACTCCTTCGGATTGGTTTGTGGCAGAGGTCAGTACGCGACCTGGAGTGGCGCGTCCGCGCCATCCGCCACCGGGGCGCGTTCGCGCGGGTCGTCGAACGGGTCGGCGCCGCAGCGTACGTAGCGGAGGAAGAGCTTGACTTCGACGACGGCGAGCGCCGCGTAGACGGCGGTGTAGGCGAGCATCGAGATCCATACCTCGGTGATGCCGACGCTGGGCGAGACGCCGGTGGTGGTCGTCATCAGGCCGTAGACGACCCACGGCTGGCGGCCGGTCTCGGTGAAGATCCAGCCCCAGCTGTTGGCGAACAGCGGTGCGAGCGGGGCGAGCACGGCGACCCAGGTCCACCAGCGAGCGCTCGGCACACGGTCGCCGCGGGTGAACCACAGGGTCGCCGCCGCGAACGCCATCGAGAGGAAGCCGAGGCCCATCATGAACCGGAACGACCAGTACGCCAGGGGGATGACGGGCGCGTAGTCGTCGGCGACGACGAAGGGCGCGATCTCCGGCCCGTAGCGTTCGGCGACCTGCTGCGCCATCGCGCGTTCGCTTTCGCGCAGGTCGTTGATGCCCTCGACCTCGCCGTCCCAGGTGCCGGTGGCGAGGAAGCTGAGCAGGCCGGGCACCTCGATGAGGCGGGTCGCTTCGGTGCCGTCGAGTGAGCCGATGCTGAGCACCGAGAACGGAGCGCTCGGCCGGGTCTCGTAGAGCGCCTCGGCGGCGGCCATCTTCATCGGCTGG
Organism: Dermatophilaceae bacterium; assembly: GCA_051650465.1. Taxonomy (GTDB): domain Bacteria; phylum Actinomycetota; class Actinomycetes; order Actinomycetales; family Dermatophilaceae; genus JBOFLG01. Next base: position 11,196 of record JBOFJB010000424.1, read on the forward strand.
ACCTCGGTCATGACCTTGCCCTGGAGGTCGCCGGTGACCACCACCCCGAGCCCGGCGGCCAGGGTGACGACAGCGCCGACGCGAACTGCCCTGCGGTACATGGGCTCATCGGCGGTGCGGCGCTCGCGGCGGAGCAGCCAGAAGCCGACTCCCATGACCACCGCGCCACCGACCAGGTACGAAGCGAGGATGACGTGCGGGAAGGTGACGAGTTGCACCCGGTTGGTGAGGATCGCGACGAAGTCGGTCATCTCGGCGCGGCCGCTCTCGGCGTCGAACCGGAACCCAACGGGATTCTGCATGAACGAGTTCGCGGCGAGGATGAAGTACGCCGACAGCACCGTGCCGAGGTGCACCACCCACATCGTCGCGGCGTGCAGGCGCTCGGGGATGCGGCCCCAGCCGAACAGCCACAGCCCGAGGAAGGTCGACTCGAGGAAGAACGCGAGCAGCGCCTCGAGGGCGAGCGGGGCGCCGAACACGTCACCGACGAACCGCGAGTACGCCGACCAGTTCATCCCGAACTGGAACTCCTGGACGATGCCGGTGACCAGGCCGAGCGCGAAGTTGATCGCGAACAGCTTGCCGAAGAGTTTGGTCAGCCGCAGGTACTCGGGCCGGTGCGTTCGAACCCACCCGGTGTGGAACGCCGCGACGATCGCGGACAGCCCGATGGTGACCGGTACGAAGAGGAAGTGGTAGACGGTGGTGATGGCGAACTGCCACCGGGCGACATCCACGGCATCCATCCGAGCCCTCCACCATCCGAGTAAACGACATGTCGTAGTAGAAACTACACGGCGTCGTAGACGACGTCGAACCGTGGTGTGGCACGCGTCCCCGGCTCGGGTCGGCGCTACGGAGCGCCGAGATCGGGATGACGGCCGACCTCTCCCGCTCCGTCCTCCGCCGGCCACGGCATCGGCCAGGGGTGACCCGCCCACCGGATGCCGATCCGGCGGCACCGACGCAGGTGCGGCCCTCGCTCGACGTCCGTGCCGCGAGCATCGGCAAGGACCTGCTGTTCCGTCACGCGACCACCACGGGCGGAATCCAGTTGCGGCGCAGCGATATCGGCAAGTCGAGGCTGCTCGACAGCGCCATCCTCGGAGCATCGGGTATGCGCTGCCGGCCTTCGAGCAGCTTCACCGAGCTGATCGGGATGACGCCGAGCGAGTACCGCGGTGCCTCGACGGCGTTGCTGGTCCATCGCTGGTACGCTTTTTCAACACGACCGGTTCCGCCTGGCGCAAGTTGGGTCCAGGGCCGGTCTTCATCGTGTGTGGGGGTGGCGATGGATAATGCCAAACAGTTCAAGACGTATGCCGAGCAGGTCGAGTTGCTCAGGGCCCGCGGCATGGACGTCGGGGAGGCAGGTGCGGCATCCGAGTTGCTGCGGCGGGTCAACTACTATCGGCTGAGCGGTTACTGGTACCCGTTCCGGAGGCTCGGCGCGAAGCCAGGACGGCGACAGGACGACTTCTATCCGAGCACGACCCTGGCCGATGTCGAAAGCCTCTACCTCTTCGATACTCGCCTTCGCGCGGCGACGTTCACCGCGATCGCGCCGATCGAACTCCGCTTACGAGCTCTCCTCGGCCACGGTCTCGGGGAGGTTGACGAGTGCGCTCACCTGCGGCCCGAGTTTTTGAGTCCCCGCGCCCAGAGCAAGGACTACACGACGTGGCGGGAAAGCTACCAGCGGCAACTCGGCGACTCCCGCGAGGACTTTGTGGAGCATCATCGGCACGCGTACGCCGGGATCCTTCCTGTCTGGGCGGCTGTCGAGATCCTTCACTGGGGGGGTCTGGTGAGGCTCTTCGGCTTCGCTCCGCGGTCCGTGCAGGATGAGGTTGCCGACGCCTTCGGTCTACGCGCGCCCCAACTCGAGTCGTGGATGAAGTCCCTCAACGTAGTGAGGAACGTCTGTGCGCACCACGGACGCCTCTTCAACCGTGTGTACGCCTTGATGCCCAAGCTCCCGTCGGCCGGCAGGTATCCCGAACTCGACTCTCCTGGAGTATTCACGCGAACGTTCGGGCAGCTGACCCTCGCCCAGTTTCTCCTCCGACGTTCAGGAGAGAGAACCGCGCTACTGCCCGCCGTGCTGCGCTCGTACCCGTCGATACCGGCCGTACCTGTCACCCATCTGGGCGCGCCCACCGACTGGGCCGATCACGACTTGTGGAGCAGCGGAGCACGCGAGTCTCGGAACTGAGGACCGCGCTGTCGCTACGTGACCGGCTCCGCCAGGCGCGAGCTGGTACCGGGCGGGTCGTCACCGCGGCGCGAGTGGGCACTGATGAGAGACGGCGCCGGCGCGGCGGTCTGAGTACGGTCGGGTGAGACGCGCTGCGCATCGAGGGAGAACAACGAGATGAGAACACTTCGGTACTCGATCAACGTCACGCTCGACGGCTGCTGCCATCACGAGGCAGGGCTTCCTCCGGACGAGGAGTCGATGCGCTACTGGACCGCGGAGGTGGAGCGAGCCGATGCGCTGCTGTATGGCCGGGTGACCTACGAGATGATGGAGTCGGCGTGGCGGCGGCCGGCCACGGGCGCCTGGCCTGACTGGATGGATGAATGGGACGTCCCGTTCGCCGAGGCCATCGACCGGGCGGAGAAGCACGTGGTGTCGAGCACGCTGAACGATGTCGACTGGAATGCCGAGTTGGTGCAGGGCGATTTGGGGCAGGCCGTTCAGCGGCTCAAGCAGGAGCCGGGCGAGCACCTGTCCGTCGGTGGTGTCACCCTTCCCCTGGCGCTGGCAGATCTTGGGTTGATCGACGAGTACGTGTTCGTCGTGCAGCCCGTCCTCGCCGGACACGGTCCGACGCTGCTCACCGGTCTGCGCGAGCGCGTCCGGCTCGAGTTCGTGGATCGCCAGGAGTTCCGGTCGGGCGCGGTCGCCCAGCGATACCGGCCGACGCCGGCCACCCGGCATCCGCAGCCGGCCTGACGCCAGTATCTGCCGGTCTGCGCTGACCAGGGACATGTGCAGCCGCTCCGCCGCGGCCGCCCAGCTGGCGTCGTAAGCGCAGCGCACACACGAGGACATTGCCGACCTCGTAGACCCCGAGGTCGAGCATGTGCGCATCCACGTCGCCTGCAAGATGCGCGCTGCGCGCGGGCGGCCGGCAGCTCGCTCTCACCGTCAGCGTGGAACCACTTGACGGTGACCGAGGTGTCGATCAGGAGGTGGGTCACCGACGCGAGTCTCGGGTGGCGCGGACCAGGTCGGCGACGGATACCGACATCACCGTGGTACTACTTGGCCTCGGAGGTCGGCCGGGTACCCGCCGCGCCGCGAAGCGCCAGGGGAGGTTCGTGATGATGGATGACGGTTCACCGGCGGTGGTCGAGCATGATCCCGGGACACGGTTGGTCGAGGCGCTCACGACCGGGCGCGAGATCGACTGGGGCGGAGCCGAACTCGCGGCTGACGTGCTCGCCGACGTGCTCACCGCCGAGCCGCCGCCCGGCGCTCCACTGCTGCGGCTCCGTCGTGCCCGGGTGCGTGGTGCACTGCATCTCACCGGTGCCCGGGTGCCGTTCCCGGTCGATCTGCGCGCGTGTGAGTTCGATGAGGCCCTGGAATTGCGGATGGCCCAGGTGTCCTGGCTGGCGCTCACCGGGTGCCGGGTGCCCGCGCTGCGGGCCGGAAACCTGCGGGTCGAGCACGACCTGTTGCTCGATGACGGCTTTGTCAGCCACGGCCCGGTGGTCCTCGCAGACGCCCAGATCGGTGCCTCGTTGCGGCTGTCGGCCGCGCGGCTGGAGGGCTCCGACGGCCGCTCGGTCATCGCCGACCGGCTCATCGTCGGCGGCACCCTCTACGCCCGGCGGCTGGTGAGCGACGGCGAGTTGCGGTTCCCTGGCGCGCGGGTCGCCGGTGATGTCGACCTGTCCGGGGCGGTGCTGCGGTCGCCCGGCGCGGACGCGCTCGACCTCACCGGCGTCACCGTCGACGGCAGCGTGCTCGCCGGTCGGCATCACAGCGTGGTCGGCGCCACGTTCACCGCCCGCCAGCGGGTACGGATGGCCGGGGCCCGAATCGGCGGTGACCTCCTGCTCGCCGGCGCCCTGCTGCACCGGTCAACGACACTCCCGCTGCCCGAACGAGGCGCGAACGAGAGCCGCCCGCCGTCACTCCCCGAGGGTGGGCTCGACCCCGGTGCTGCGCTGGTGGCCGACCGGGTCCGCGTCGAAGGAAACCTCGAACTCGACGACGGCTCCCGGTGCGTCGGCACGGTGCGTCTCCCCGGAGCGGTGATCGGCGGGGCGCTCCGGCTCGCCGGCGCCCAACTCTGTGGCCCGTACCCGGGTGACGACCCGGGAATCGCACTCCTGGGCGACAACCTCGACGTCGGTGGTGTCCTCGAGGGATGGAGCACCGGTCGCCCGCCGCTCACCTGCCGGGGAACGCTCCGGCTGGTGGCCGCACGGGTCGCCGGCACGGTGGATGTGCCTCGACTCCGGCTGATGGCGCCCGACCGGGACGCGCTCTATGCCGACCGGCTGCGGGTGGGTGGTGACCTCATCGCCCGCGGCCTCGAGTGTGACGGCACCGTGCGCCTGCAGAACGCCGAGATCGGGATGACGGCCGACTTCTCCCGCGCCACCCTCCGCCGGCCGCGGTATCGCCCAGGCGCGACGCCGCCACCGGATGCCGACGCGGCGCCATCCGTGGAGGTGCGCCCCTCCCTCGACGTGCGCGCCGCGAGCATCGGCAAGGACCTGCTGTTCCGTCATGCCACTGCAACGGGAGGAATCCGGTTGCGGCGTGCCGACATCGGCAAGTCGGTGCTGCTCGACGGTGCTGTCCTGGGCGGTCCGGGCGCGCGCTACGCACTCAACGCGTACGGGCTCGTCACCTCCGAACTCGACGCACGCCTCGCCGCGCCACCGCGCGGCAGGGTGCTGCTCGGCGAGGCGCGCGTCGGCCGCTTCACCGATGCCGCCACGCTGTGGGAGCCGCGCACGCCGGGCCAGGTGTCGCTGGCCGGCTTCGTCTACGAGTCGCTGGATGACGCTGCTCCGGTCGGTGCGCGAGAACGGCTACGCCGGATGGTCGGCACCAGCACCGGGTATGCGCCGCAGGCGTTCGAGCAACTCGCAGGCGTGTACCGGGCGAGTGGGCAGGAGGAACGGGCCGAACTCGTGCTCGTTGCACGACAGCGTGAGCGGTACCGCGCCGCGGGCGGCGCCGCACGCGCCTGGGGTCTGCTGCAGCGAGTCACGGTGGGCTACGGCTACCGGCCCGGGCGGGCGCTGTACTGGCTGGCCGGGCTGTGGGCGCTCGGCGGAATATGGTTCTCGGCCAACGAACTTGAACCGGTCGACCCGGCTCGGGCGCCGGTGTGGAATCCGTGGCTGGTCGCGGCCGACACCGTGTTGCCGGTGGTCGACCTCGGCCAGGACGGCAACTGGCGGCTGACCGGCGTTTCGCAGGGTGTCGCCATCGCCCTGCTCGCCGCGGGCTGGGTGCTCGCCACTGCCGTCGCCGCTGGTGTCGCGAGGGTCCTGCGCCGCGCCTGACCCGCACCGCCGCGCCGAGACGTCAGCGTCCGCTCGGATGACGCGCGCTCGCCCTCGCCGGAGAACCGGGTCGAGGTCGCCCCAACGAACGGCGAGACATGTCTCGGCCGAACGGCCGCTTTACCCGGGGCGGGCAGTGTCGATACCTCGTGCTGACGTACGGTCGGCGCGCCAACCCCAGCGGCCTCGGGTCGAGGGTGGCGGCCTGAGCAGGGGCGATCCGCGACCATCTGCACGGGACGTGTCGGGTTTCGCCACCGCCCCCCGTCACGAAGGGTTCGTCATGAGCCTCGTCCCCGCCGCCTCGCCATCACGAACGCGTAGTGTGCGACCGCTCCGGTCTCTCCGTGCAGTGCGCGGCTCGCGTCGTTCGCTGCTGGTCGGGCTCTGCGCTCTGCTCGTGGTCGGTACCGGTGTGGGCGTGAACGCGCCGGCCGCCGTGGCCGGGCCGGCGGATGGCGTGCTGGCGTTGACGGCGGAGCGGGCCTTCGACGGGGTGGCACCGCTGCCCTCGATCGACGACGACCCGGCACTGCCTACCCCGCCGGGGTACCTGCCGGGGGCGGGGGAGAACCACAACGGCGAAGTCGCGACATTCGACCGGGTCGGCTACCGGTTCACGGTCAGCTACAACCTGGCACCCGGGGCGACCACCACGAGCGAGCGGGTCCGCAACGTCACGCTCACGGCCACCGCCACTGCCGGCGCCCGCTGGCGGTTCCCGAACGGCACCCCTCCCAGCGGCTGCAGCTCCGCCGCCGGCGCCGGCACGAACGTGCTGACCTGCGTGGTGAACGGGCCGGTACAGACCGGGGACGCGTTCGCCATCCCCGCAGAGCTGTACGCCCCGGCCACCTTCGCGGACGGCGCCGCCCTGAACGTGACCGGGTCGGTGCGGGCCGAATACCTCACCGGCGGAACGACGCCCAGCGGCACGTTCGTGGGCCCGGTCACCGACAGCGCGGCGACGACCACGGTGCGCACGGCGACGTACGCGCCGAACCTGCGCAAGCTGCTCACCGGCACGAGCACCGGAACCGGCGGGGTCGGCTTCTTCGACTCCACGATCAACCGGGACCCGGCCACGGCTGCACCGACCAGCGTGGACCTGTTCTGGCCGTTCTTCATCGAGCCCGACACTCGCTCCGCGCCCGGCCCGGCCGGGGTCAAGGGCTACGGCGGCCTGCCCGGCGACCGGGCGACGTTCACCGACCGGCTGTCCTCGGCCACCCCGGCCGGCATCATGGGCAACGCGACCGTGGCCAGCTGCGGCACCCGCAACACCTTCACCGGCGTGAACCCCACCGCCACCTACAGCACCGCCGCCTATCTCTACGGCAACGGCTCCAGCGTGGTGAACACCCTCGGCAACAACGGCACCTGGGCCTGTTCGCAACCGTCACCCGGCGCCGACGTGTCGGTGACCGTGACCGGCGCCGACTACGCGGCGCGCTGGTTCCCCAGCGGTCACAATGTCAACGATATCCAGTACCTCGCCGCATACAGCCAGACCTCGATCGACCCCTACGACTCGCCCGCGGGCAGCAACATCTGGGCACCGGTGGCGAATGGGTACCTGGCCACCCGGATCCCCTGGGCCGATGTGCTGGCCGCCGACGCCGCCGAGACCGGCGGCAACCGGAACAACCAGTTGCTGACGGTGTGCAATACCGCCGCCGACGACCTGACGTTGTCCAACTTGGCGGCACCGTCGACACCGCTGGCCACCGAGCCGGCGGCCCGCGGCGCGGACAACACCTCCTGTCACCGGATCAACTGGCAGGGCGACTACGCCAATCAGTCCACGTACATCGGCACCTACAGTGCCTCCGGTGGCACTGGCTCGATCGCTGCGAACCCGCTGAACGGTGGGCCTGGTGTAGCGGCCACGCCGAACGCGACGACACCGCTGGACGACGACGCAGTCGCCGGCGACCACCTGTTCATGCAGGTCGTCGCCAGGCGAGGGGTCAGTTCGGTGACCCCGGTGGACGGACATGTCGCCTGCCACGCCTTCGACGGCGAGTTGCTCGAGCTGTCCCCGGGCGACCCTCAGCCGGCCGTCGCGAACCGGCACGATGCGCCCTGGTACTCCGCCTACGAGGACGGCACCCGGGTGGCCGGCTCCCCGCCGCGGGACCTGGCGAACGAGTGGACTGTCGAGTTCGCCTCGGTCCCGGCCTGGCGCAGTCGGCCCAGCCCGTTCACTCGGCTGACCAACGTCGACGGCGATGCCGACGGCACGGTGGACTGCGACGACCCCGACGTCATCGGCTGGACCACCGACCCCGCCACCCTCGCCGGTTCCCCGAACCTCGTACGGATCCGGCCGGTCGGTGGCGCCCAGCTGCATCCGGGTGTCAGCGTCTCGTGGACCATCCCGGTGCGGGTTCGACCGTCGGCGCCCGACGACGCCTTGGCCATCCAGGCCACCCGGTTCAAGGCCGCCAGTCTCGCCCTGGGCGGCTCGGTGCTGGGCAGCTGGGCCCGGCCGTGCCCTGGCGAAGGCGCCTGCACGTTCACCTTCGACGGCTACGACACCGGGCCGGCGCCGGCCGGCCTGCCGTATCCGGTGCCGACCGGATCGACGAGCGGATACCCGTCGTACACCTACACCGCACTCCAGGTGCAGCGGAACCAGTCCAACTGGGACCGGCTGCGGGTGGTCCCGGCCCGGGCGAGGGTGCGGACCACCGACCGCGGCCCGCTGCCCTCGGACTACCCGGATGCCGCGCTCAGCGAGGACGTGCGCTCCATCCCCTCCGGCGCGCCCTGGACGGCATACCTCTCGGTCGACCTCACCGCTCGGGACCGCGCCACCACGGTGCGCGACATCCAGTTCCTCGACGTCTACCCGTCGTCGATGACGTGGACCGGTGGCAGCGTCTCACCGACCCGGCAGATCGCCGACTGCGACGGCATCGCCAACCCGGGCTGCCTCACCGACCCGGCGCTGCGGACCAACACCGGGAGGACGACGGCGGTGTTCGACTACGGCGACTTCGCCGTGCCGGCCAACCACACCAGCACGGCGTGGATCCGTGCGGACTTCCTCACCCCGCTGGCCGCCAACGGCACCCTCCTGCAGCACGAGGTCGCGGTCCGTGGCACCGGGATGCAGACGTCGTGGCTGCGCGCCAACGAGAACGGCGACCCCAACCAGCACTTCCCCCGTGACGTGGTGGACGTCGACCGGGACGAGGACCGCGTCACCCTCACCTCCACCCCACTGGTGCAGCTGCGTAAGGCGACGCTGGACCCGCTGGTGCCCAGCGCCTCGCCGTATCGGCACGTCATCCGGTACGCCAACACCACCGCCAGCACGGTGCCGACCCTCGACGTCGTCGACGTGCTGCCGGAGAACGGTGTCTACACCCCGGCGTCGGGGTTCAGCGGCAGCAACGCGATCGGCTCGGTGCAGGCCGACGCGCCCCACCTGAGCGAGACCTATGTCTCCGGCCACGACTTCGACGGGACGGCGACCACCGGCGTCGGCGCGAGCCAGGTGCTCGGCGACCTCGATCCGCAGCACCCGGCGAACTCCGGCCCGAACGCCCCCGGTACCGCGGGCGGCAACTGGGCCTGCACGCTCGCCCAGGTGGGCGACCCCGGGTGCCCGGCATCGCTCGACGAGGTCACCGGCATCCGCTGGGTGATGACGAACGTGCCCACCGGAGGGGCCGGGTCGTTCGAGCTGACCTTCGACCCGAGCGGCAACCAGCCGAACGATGTCTACTCCAACCGGGCCGGCGCCCGCGCGGTCGGCACCACCCTGCCGCTGTTCACCGACGTCGCCACCACCCGGGTGTTCGGCGGCTCGCTCGGCGACCTGGTGTACGAGGACGTCGACGGTAACGGCCGGTTCACCGCCGCCACCGACCGTCCGCTGCCCGACGTGACGGTCGAGCTGTGGGACGACGGCACCGACACGCGCATCACGACCACCACGACCGATGCCCGCGGCCGGTGGGTGTTCAACCGGCTCGACCAGGGCCGCTACCACGTGCGGATCCCGGCCGCGGAGTTCATCGGCTCGGGTGACGCGTTCGGCCTCATCGCGCCTGCTCAGGGCGGCGCGGCGGATGTCGCGGACGGCAACGAGCAGGACGATCACGACGGCACCGGCTTCGCCGCGGGTGGCGACTATCGGTCCACCCCGGTGCTGATCGGGATGCAGCCGAACCCCGCTGGCGGCTACCTCGTCTTCGGTCCGATCAACGACGCCCCGACCGACGGCTCGCCCTCGCTCGCGACCGCCGGTCTGCCGGACAACCACTCGTGGATGACGCTGGACCTTGGCCTGGTGCGTGCGGCCTCGCTCAGCGGCACGGTCAACGGTGATCGCGATGACGACGGCACCTACGACCTCGACGCGGGAGACACCGCATTGCGCGGCGTGACGGTGCGGCTCAGCGGCACCGACGCCGGCGGTGACCCGGTGAGCCTCAGCACCGTGACCGACGACGAGGGCTTCTACCGGTTCCTCGACCTGGCACCCGGCGACTACCGCATCGACGAGGACCAGACCACCGTTCCGCCGCCATACCTCGACGGCCGGTCGCGGGTCGGCTCGCTGGGCTCGGGAGCGGATGCGGCGGGTACCGCGCGGCCTGCGCCGCAGTCGACCTTCGACGGGATCCGGGTCCGCGCCGGGGACCGGGGGACGGACTACGACTTCTTCGAGGCCTTTCCCTTCTATGCGGTCGGCAACCGAGTGTGGTCCGATGTCGACGGCGACGGCCGGTACGACGCCGGCTCCGATGACCCGGTGGCCGGGGTCACCGTCGAGGTGGTGCACGTCGGCGGCCCGGATGACGGTGACGTCGCCGGCACCGACGTCACGGACGCGGGCGGCGTCTGGCACGTCGAGGGCCTGGCCGCCGGCGACTACCGGGTGCGGGTCCCGGCCACCGCGTTCGCGCCCGGCGGCTCGCTGGCCGGCTGGGCCGCCGAACCTTCCGGCTCCGTGACCGACCCGGACGGCGGCGGCGACGACATCGGGGCCGGCGCCGGCCACGACGCCCGCGACGCGGCATCCGGCCCGGCGGTCGGCGGGGTCGTCACCGGCGTGTTCACGCTCTCGGGCAACGACGAGCCGACCGGTGAGGCCGCGGCTGGCGTGGTCCTCACCGACCCGAACACCCCCGACACCCGTACCGACTTCACGCTCGACCTCGCGTTGCGCCCACCGTCGGGCCTGGCAGTGTCGGCGCTGGTGTGCGGCCTGGCCGAGGTGTCCTCCTGCACTGTCAGCGACGACGCCGACTGGGCGGAGACGCGCGAGGTGTTCGCGGGCGACCCGGTGCGCTGGCGGGTCACCGTGACCAACACCGGTGGCCAGGACCTCGCCGACGTCCAGGTGGTCGCTGCCGCCGAACCGGGCTGTGACACGGTGATCGGTGCGCTGCCCCGCGGCGCCACCCGCACCGTGGCCTGCGATACCCCGAGCCTCACCGCGGACACCACACTCCAGGTCGTGGCCACCGCGCGCCGCCCCGGCGACCCGGCGGCATCCCTCTCGGTGCCGGATGACGCCCGCGCCCTGGTCGCCGACGGCGCGATCGGCGACCGGGTCTGGTACGACGTGGACGGTGACGGCACCGCGGATGCCGGCGAGCCGGGTCTGGGCGGTGCGACCGTGACCGTGCGGTGGCTCGGCGACCCCGGTGACCCCGGTGACGATCGGCTCTTCACCGACGTCACCGGTTCGGACGGCAGTTATCAGGTGAGCGGCCTGCGAGACAGTGCTTACACCGTCTCGCTCACCGGTCTGGACCCCGACCTCGTCCCGACCCGCGACCTGGACAGCCTCTCCGGCACCGGTGACCGCATCACCGCGCTCACCCTGACCGGCGGCACCGCCCGCACCGACGTCGACTTCGGCGAGACCGTGCGGTACGAGCTGGGCGGCACTGCGTGGGTCGACCGGGACGGTGACGGCCGCTACGCCCCGGCGGCCGACGACACCGTCCCGGTCGGCACCACCGTGCGGGTCTATGACGACACCGGCGCGCTGCGGGCCACGACCGCGACCGGCGCCGCCGGCGACTACCTCGTCACCCTGCCCGCCGGCCGCTACCGGGTGCTGATCCCGGGAACCGACCTGCGTGGTCTGGTCGTCGCTCCGGGCGCGGCGGGCGACCCCGACGACGACGTCGACGACGGCATCCGGCACGACGCCGTGACCTCGGGACCCGGCACGCCCGGCGACCCGGGCGGTGCGGATGCCGTGACCGGCCTGCTCACCCTGGCGCACGTGCTGCGCGCGACACCGGGTGACCAGCTCGGCGGCGGCGAGCCGACGGCCGGCATCCGCAACACCACCCTCGATCTTGCGTTCGAGTACTCGAACGGGATTGGTGACCGAGTCTGGTTCGACCGCGACGGCGACGGCGAGCAGGACTCGACCGAGCCGGGGATCGCCGGCGTCACAGCGCGGCTGGACCCGGGCACGCCGACGAACTTGGCCGACGACCGCACGGACGTCACCGGCGCCGCCGGCGGGTACTTCTTCGACGCCACCCCGCCGGGCACTTACACGGTCAGCCTCGACACCGGCTCGCTCGACCCCGACCTGCGCGCCACCCACGACGCCAGCGGTGACGCCGGCACCCAACCCGGCCCACGCACCGACCGGAGCGCCATCGTCGTCGTCGCCGCCGGAGGCCAGCCCCGCGGCGTCGACTTCGGCGAGACCATCGATATCGAACTCGGCGGGTCGGTGTGGCTCGACCGCGACGGCGACGGCCGCTACGACACTGGCGAGCCGGATGTTCCGGACGGCACCCCCGTGCAGCTGCGCGACTCCGCCGGTGCGGTCGTCACGACCACGGGTACGGCGGCCGGGCGGGTCCGCTTCACCGGTCTGCCCACCGGTGACTACTGGTTCGGCATCGAGCGCGACGCGCTCACCGACATCCTCACCGGCGCGGTCGCCGCACCGGGCGGTGCCGGCGACCCCGACGACGACGCCGGCCGAGAGGTGCGCCACGACGCGGTCGACGTGTCTTCCGGAGCGCCTGGCGGCGGGGTCCGCACCGGCCAGATCACCCTCGACGCCACCTTCTCGGGAACCCCCGGGGCGCAGGTGAGCGGGGGTGAGCCGACGGGCGGCGGGTACGTCAACGACACCCTCGACATCGCCCTACTCGGCGCTGCGGCGCTCGCGGTGCGCACCGAGGTGTGCGACCCCGCGGCTGGGTCGTGTGACCCGGATGCCGCTCTTGGCGCCGGCGGCTGGACCGAGTCCTACCAGGCGGCCTTCGGCGACGACGTCACCTGGCGGGTGTCGGTGACGAACACCGGGCAGCAGCGCCTGACCGCTGTCGCGCTCGCCGCGCCCACGGCAGCCGGATGCGCCCGCTCCCCGCTTGCGACGACGCTGGAGGTCGGCGACACCGTCTCGGTGACGTGTACGAGTACCGGCGTGGTCACGGCGATGACGAACTCGGTGACCGCCATCGGCACCGGCCCCGCCGGCGACCGCCCGAGCGTCACGGATGCCGCTGCGGTCACTCTGCCACCGGCAGTGCGCGGGCTCGTCGTGCGCAGCGCCGTCGTCGTCGACGGCGTCGAGTCTGATGCGGATGCCGCGCCCGGCGTCGCGGTGCCCGTGGGGGAATCGGTGAGTTGGGCGTACGAGGTGAGTTTGGTTCCTGGTGCCACCGTGCCGGTGGATGGCCTCACCCTCACCGATGACGGCGGCGGCCCCGGGGCGGCCTTCGCGCCTCGCTATCTTTCGGGCGACACCGACGGGAACGACCGGCTCGACCCTGGCGAGACGTGGCGGTTCGAAGCGCCAACTCCGCTGGAAGTGGCGCCCGGCCCGTACGTCGGAACGACCACCGCCGCCGGCACCCCGATCGACGGCGGCTCGCCCGCCGGCAGCGTGGTCACCGGCGCGGACCCGGCGCACCACCGCGGAGTGGACGCCCGGGTGGACGTCGAACTCGCGGTTGACGGGCAGGATGCCGATACCGCCCCCGGTGCCGCGCTGGTGGCCGACCCCGACCCGGACGCCGCGACGTGGACGTATCGGGTGAGTAATCCGGGAGACGTGCCACTCGCCGCGGTCGCTGTCGACCATGACCACGGTGCCGAAATCGCCTGCGGCGCAGGCGATGACGCCGACGGGAACGGCGACATCGTGCTCCTCGCCGCCGGCGCCACGGTGACCTGTACTGCGACCGGGCCGGTCGTGCGCGGGCCGCAGATGGTGACGGCCACGGTGCGCGGCACCCCGGCCGACGGTGATGGCGCTCCCCTGCGCGACGTGCGGGGTACGGCGTTCGCCGATGTCGACGCCGCTGACCCCGCGCATCACCATGGCTTCCAGCCGGCGGTGGGCATCGTCACGGAGGTGAACGGTGTGGATGCCGACGCCCCCCCGGGTGCGACGACGCTCGCTGGCCGGGCGACTGAGTGGACCTACCGGGTGCGGAACACTGGCGACACCGCACTGGTCCGGGTCACGGTGTCGGACACTCGGATCGCGCCGGTGGGTGCGGCCGCGGCCGCCGTCGACTGCGGGTCCGGTACCGCCACGGTGCCGCTCCTGCTGCCCGGAGCCGAGGTGGCCTGCCGGGCCAGCACGACCGCAGTGGCCGGCCAACTGTCCGCCGTCGGCCGGGTACGGGCCACGCCGGCGGTGCCCGCCGCAGGCGGCATGAACACGGCTGGTGGCGCGGCCGGCGCGAGTACGGATGGCGCGGCCGGTGCGGGTACGGATGGCGCGACCGAAGCGGGGAGCACGAGCGACTGGTCGGACGTGGGCAACTGGCCGGCTGGCCCGGCATCCGCCTATTCGGTGGAGCTCGCCCGGGCCGGTGAGCCGGTCGTCGTGCAGGCCGAGGATGCGGCACACATCATGGCCGGGCGGCCTGATGTCGCTCTCGAGTTGCTGGTCTGCCGGCAGGCGGACATCGCCACCTGCGACCCGGCCGACGACCGGCACTGGGTCCCCGCACACACGTTGACCGAGCAACGGACGGCGGTCTACCGGGTGGTTGTCACCAATACTGGAACCGTCGGGCTGACGGACGTGGAGACTACTGCCGCAACGGTGCCGGGCTGCGCTCGCGTTCTTGGCGGTCTCGCTCCCGGTGGGCGGGTGACCTATACGTGCAGCCAGGTGCTCGACGAGCGCGAAGTCGTCAACGAGGTGCGGGTGACCGGTGTACCGGTCGACGCCGATGGCGCCCCGATCCTCGACCCGGACAGCGGTCAACCGGTGACGCGCGCGGCCGCGGTGGCGGCCGCGGTGGCGGCCCCGCCATCAGCGAGCCCGACGCCCAGTCCGACGGCGACACCGACGGCGACGCCTACTCCGACGGCGACTCCGACGCCGACACCGACGGCGACACCGACGCCTACTCCGACGCCCACGTCCCGGGGCGCGTCAGCGAGCCCAGGCGGCCTGCGCCCGGTGGCTCGAGCACCCGGCGCCGACCGCCGGTGGCTCGCAACCACTGGTGCCGAGACCATGGCGGTCGTCGTGTCCGGGCTGGGTCTGCTGATCGTGGGCCTGCTCGTCGTTGTCGCAGCCCGGAGCACCCGGGGAGAGCGACGCAGCGAACGGGTTTGACGAGAGGGAGGCCCCGGATTCCCGCAGGCCCCGCTGATCTGCCTGCATGCCGGCCGCGGCGGAGGCGGCTCCCACGTCGGCCCCGGGACCAATCCGGCGCCCCGCGTCACACCACTGGGCCTCGACGGGGTACCGCCGCGGAGAACGCCACGTCAGCGTGGACCCGATGCCGGCCCGTGCAGCGATTTTTCCGAACAGCAGGCGGCGCCTTCGGTGCGAAGCTACGTTGATCCCGGTGAGCCGTTCGGACGAACGTTGCGCACGCGAACTGACGCAGGGGTGTCTTGAGGAGATACATGTCGTCTAACCGCCGGCGCTTTTCGTCGCTTCGTCGATTTGTCACGATCACCCTGTTGGCGCTGCTGGGCGCGAGTACCTTGACGGCTTTGCCCGTCATCGTCCAACCAGCGCAGGCAGCCGGCTGTGATCCGCGGCCACCGTTGAACAGTGATGCCAACGGCGACAGTTATCCGACCAGCACCCCGCTGAACACCAGCCCTACCGATCAGGTCGACCTGTCCCTCTGGGGAGGCAACGTCGATTTCACCGCATCGGTTGCCGGGAGCGCCCAATGGCAAAACGGTGTGCAGATCCAGTCCGGTCTGCTCCAGGACGGAAGCACCGGTCAGTACATCTATCTCCAACCGTCGAACGCCGTCGATCACCTCGCCACCGGCAATGAAGCGACCTACACCTTCGACTTCGACACCCCCCCGCTGTCGGCCAACTTCACGGCAGGCGGCCTGAACAACAACGACTCATACGTCGTCAACGCGTTCTACCAAGGCACCCCGATCGACCTAGGCGCCGCCAACTTCACTCTGGGCCCCTCGGGGCTGGCAGCCACCGACCTCGGCACCAGCTACCGAGTCGTGGGCAACGCAACCAGCGGCGGTACCGCCGTCAACATCAACTACTTCAACTTCGTGATCAACCAGCCGATCGACCGCATCCAGATCACCTCAGGCAAAACTGCCACCGCCGTGACGCCTGGCGGAGCAGTGACTACTGCCATCTACGGGTTCTCCTTTACGTGCCCGCCGGTGGCCAACCCTGACGCCGCCAGCACCCCTCGCGACGTCAACGTTGCGGTCCCGGTGTTGGCCAACGACACGGTCGGGCTGTTCCCCGTGGACCAGACATCTGTCGTCTTTCCCACGGCCGGTCAGCCGGCCGGTGCCACCGTGTCCAATGGCGGTCGCACCCTGACCGTTCCTGGCGAGGGTGTCTACACGGCGAACCCGACGACGGGTGTCGTGACGTTCGACCCCGCACCGACCTTTGTAGGCCCCGCCGCGCAGGTGACGTACACGATCTCGGACAACCAGGGCAACCTGTCATCTTCGACGATCGACATCACGGTCACCGCTCCACCCACCGCCGATCCGGATGCCGGTTCGACCCCTCAGGACGTCGACCTCACCCTCGACGTGCTGGCCAACGACAGCGTCGGGTCGTCCCCGCTTGATCCGGCCTCTGTTGTTTTCCCCGTGGCCGGCCAGCCCGCCGGCGCCACCGTGTCGAACGGTGGCCAGACGCTGGACGTGCCGGGCGAAGGTACGTACACGATCAACCCAACCACCGGCGCGGTCACCTTCGACCCTGAGCCGGCTTTCAACGGTGCGACCTCTCCCGTGAGGTACACGGTGTCGGACACCGCGGGCGCCTCGGCAAGTTCAACGGTCAGCATCACGGTGAACCCTCCACCTACTGCGGTGGCGGATGTGTCGTCGGGTCGGCAGGGTGTGCCGCAGTCGGTTGATCCGTTGGGGAATGACACGCCTGGTGATCCTGGTGTGGCGTTGGTGCCGGGTTC
This sequence comes from Dermatophilaceae bacterium, assembly GCA_051650465.1. Classification (GTDB taxonomy): domain Bacteria; phylum Actinomycetota; class Actinomycetes; order Actinomycetales; family Dermatophilaceae; genus JBOFLG01. The sequence goes on from JBOFJB010000424.1 coordinate 28,136, forward strand.
GTTGACGTTGGTGGATGGTGCTGGTGATC
>JBOFJB010000425.1:0-7743 GCA_051650465.1 Dermatophilaceae bacterium
GGCGTGCGCGACCGCGTGGTCGTCGCGACCAAGGTCGGCGCCCGGCCGCTCGCGCCGGCGCGCGACTTCGCCGACATCGAGGGCCTCTCCCCCGCCGTCGTGCGCGAGCAGGCCGACCGGAGCCGGGAGCGCCTCGGCATCGAGAAGATCGACGTCTACTACGCCCACCTGCGCGACCCCGGGACACCGGTCGCCGAGCAGGCCGACGGGCTGGCCACCCTCGTCGAGGACGGCACCGTCGGGCTGCTCGGCGCGAGCAACTACTGGGTCTGGGAGCTGGAGCGCTGGCGAGCCCACACCACCGGGCGGCCGGCGTTCGACGTGCTCCAGTTCCAGCACACCTACCTACGCCCGCGCACCGACCTGCCGGGCCTGAACTCCCCCGAGGGAACCGTGGGTGCCACCGACGGCCAGCTGCTCAGTTGGCTCGCCGCGTCGCCCGAGCTGACGCTCGTCGCGTACTCGCCGCTGCTCAAAGGCACCTACACCCGCGAGGAGGTGTTCGAGCGGCCGGCCGGCTTCGACCACCCGGGCGTGACCGAACGGCTGGCGGCTCTCGACGAGGTGGTGCGCGAGACCGGCGCGACCCGCAACCAGGTGGTCATCGCCTGGCTGCTCGGGGGCACGCTGTTCGGAGACACGGTGCCGTCGATCCCGCTGGTCGGCGTCTCGTCGGTGGCCCAACTCGACGAGATCCTCGGTGGTGTCGGCCTCGACCTCACCGACGAGCAGCGGCAGCGTCTGGACGGCGACCGCGTCCGGGTCTGAGGAGGGCGCACCCACGGCGTCGGACGCGTCCGGTCCGCCACCCGGATGACGCGGCGCACCTCGTGAGGCGCGCCGCGTCATCCGGGTGGCGGAGGTTCAGAGGCAGCTGTCGGCCTCGCCGGTGTAGACGGCGATCTTGCGCTCGATGGCGCGCAGGTGATGGGCCTCGGCGTCGAGCCGTTCGCGCAGGACGTCGCGGTGCCGGCAGAGGATCTCGAGTCGCTCGGCCTCGTTGCCCTCCCCCGCGCGGACGAACTCGGCGTAGCGGCGCACGTCGCGGATCGGCATGCCGGTGGTGCGCAGCCGGGTGATGAGCTGGATCCACTCGAGGTCGCCCTCGCGGTACGCCCGGTGGCCGCTCGTCGTGCGGGTGACGCCCAGCATCAGCCCGTCGCGCTCGTAGTAGCGCAGCGTGTGCGCGGTCAGCCCGGTGCGCTGCGCCGTCTCGGCGATGGTCAGTTCCATGCCCGCACCCTGCCCATTCGAGTGCACTCGAAGTCAAGGGCTGACGGCGACGGGCGGTCGATGGTTCTTCCTCGGCGGCTGGCGAGTGGCGATGCTTCGGGATGCGGGTGACGTCGTTGTCGGGGCACCGACGCGGGTCGAAGCCGGAATCGTGGTCCAGGCTCGCTATGGCGCGAGCGCCATGCGGGAGCTGGACCTCCTGCTGGACGGTGTGGGAGCGCAGACCGTCCCGCTCGACGCGGAGGCTGCGGCACTCGCGATCAGGGCGTGGCGTCGCTTCGGGAAGGGGCGTCACCCGGCGTCGTTGAACCTCGGCGACTGTTTCTCCTACGCGACCGCGAAGTCCGTGGGGGCACCGCTGCTCTACAAGGGAGACGACCTCGGCCAGACCGACATCGCCAGCGCTCGCTGACTCGGTCGCGCGCCGTCGCCGGCCGCCGCCCAGCCACCGCGGGTGTGGGCGTCAAACGCCGTCGACACGTCGACACGCTGGGTCTCGTTCTGCAGCCCGGCGACCGCGCACGCCGACACGTGGTCGCGCACGTCTGCCGCCGACCGGAACGTCGTGCTGCGGTGGCCGGGGGCGTCGGCGTAGTCGACCCGCAGTTCGAGCGTCATGTCGCCGGAGGTCGGGGCCGGGGCCGTGCCGGTAGCCTCCGGGGGTGGCCGACGACGCGCGAAAACTCATGCTGCTCGACTCCGCCAGCCTCTACTTCCGAGCGTTCTTCGGAGTGCCTGACCGACGCAGATCACCCAGCGAACCGCCGACGAACGCCGTTCGCGGATTCCTCGACATGATCGCCACCCTCGTTGCCGCGCATCGCCCCACGCACCTCGTCGCCTGCTGGGACGACGACTGGCGCCCACAATGGCGAGTCGACCTCATCCCGACCTACAAGACGCACCGACTCACCAACGGCAGCGACTCCGCCGAGGAGTCACCTGACGACCTCACGCCGCAGGTGCCCGTCATCCGTGACGCACTGGCCGCGGTCGGCATCGCCCGCGTCGGCGCCCCGGACTGCGAAGCCGACGACGTCATCGGCACGCTGGCCACGCGATACCGGGGGGTGATGCCGGTCGATGTCGTCACCGGCGACCGCGACCTCCTCCAACTGATCGATGATGCGCAGGGCATCCGGGTGCTCTACACCGGGCGCGGCGGTGTGCGCGAACCCGATCTGGCGACCCAATCGTTGCTGCGCACGAAGTACGGAGTGCCCACCGGAGACGCCTACCTCGACATGTCGGTGCTACGCGGCGACAGCAGCGACGGGCTGCCCGGGGTCAAGGGCATCGGCGACAAGACCGCCGCCACGCTGATCGCGACGTACGGCTCACTGAACCGACTACGGGCGGCGGTGGCTGACGGCGACCGGGCGATCACCGGGGCTCGCCGCGCCAACCTCGAAGCAGCATCCGGCTACCTCGAGGTCGCACCGCACGTGGTGCGCGTCCGCCGCGATGCCGCGGTCCCTGACGACGTCGATCTCGCCGTTCCCCGTGAGGTGGCCGACCCCGACCTGCTCGACCAGATCACCGCAACCCACGGCGTCACCAACCCGATGCGCCGCCTGCTCACCGCCCTCGACCTGAGGTAGCCCGCCGCTGCCGCTGCCACCCGGACCGCCAACCAGCATGCCTGCCATATGCGGGACTTCCGGGCCGCACCAGTCAATCGACGCGGTCCGCAGCGACCACACCGCGCAGGATGGCGTCGACCGCACGCCGAGCGGTGCGGCGCAGGTCCGGGTCGCCCGCCGCATTCGAGATCTGGTCGAGCAGGTCGACGACCTGCTTGCACCGACGCACGAAGTCGCCGGCGGCGACCTCGGAGCCACGCAGCACGGTCTCCAGCCGCGCCCCGCAGGCCCACCGGTGCACCATCCAGGCCAGCCCACCATCGGGCGCCCCGGTCGTCGGCAGCGAGTGCGCCGTCTCGAGTTCCTCGATCTCGCCCCAGAGCCGCTCGGTCGCGGCCACCGCGTCGGCGACGTGAACGGTCGGCATCCGGGGCGAGACCCTGGCGCCGTCGCCGCGCGGCTCATGGACGAGTACGGACACCGCGGCTGCGAGTTCGGCGGCGTCCAGGCTCCGCCACACGTCGTGGCCGAGGCACTCAGCGGCAAGCAGGTCCTTCTCGGTGTACAGCCGCCGCAGCCGCTCACCACGCTCGGTGACGACCCTGCCCCCGTCCGCCACGTAGCCGAGCGTCTCCAGCACCTCGCAGATGCGGTCGAACGTGCGCGCCACGGTGTTCGTCCGTCCCTCGACTCGCCGCTGGAGACCGGTCGTCTCGCGCTTGAGCCGCCACCATCGTTCGGCCCAGCGGGCATGTGTCTCCCGGTCGGGACAGGAATGGCATGGATGGGTGCGTAACTCGCTCCGCAGCCGTTCCACCTCCTCGGCACCGCCGCTCGGGTCCGGCATCCTCGACTGCCGTCGCGCACCGCCCGGGTCCTCGCCGGACGTCGAGCCGTCACCTGTCGCAGCGGGCCCGTGCCCCGACGGTGCCGCGGACGCGCCGTCGGGGACCGCGATCCGCAGCGACGTCGCGAGGTCCCGGCGAGATCTCGCCGACCTCGGATTGAACTGGGCCGGCACCGTCACCCGGGTGACCGCTTCGACCGGCTCCGGTACGTCGACCAGCGTGAGCCGCCGGAACTGGTGGTCGTCGGTCACCACCGCCGGCCCCGTCGGAGTGCTTGTCGCCGTGCGGGCCGGCTGCACGACAACCGCCCACCCGGCGCGCCGACCGGCCGCAACCCGGATGACGTCGCCCACTCGCAGCGCCTCCATCGAGACGGCTGCCTCGGCGCGCCGCGACGCTGACCGCGCCCGGCGACCGGCCTTCTCGACGTCAGCGAGTTCGCGCCGCAGCCGCGCATAGTCGCGGAAGTCGCCGAGCCCACAGTGCATCGCCTCCGCGTAACCGGCAAGCCCCTCCTCGCCACGCCGTAGTTGGGTCGCCACGCCGACGACGGCACGGTCGGCCTGGAACTGCGCGAACGAGGTTTCGAGGATCTCCCGGGCGGTCTCCCGGCCGACCCGGGCCAGCAGGTTGACCGCCATGTTGGACGTCGGCCGGAAACTCGACCTCAGCGGGTAGGTGCGTGCCGCGGCCAGCCCGCCCACCGCGGCTGGGTCGACGCCGCGGCTCCACTGCACCACCGCGTGACCCTCGACATCGATGCCGCGCCGCCCGGCCCGCCCGGTGAGTTGGGTGTACTCGGCCGGGGTGACGTCGACGTGGGCCTCACCGTTGAACTTCACCAGTTTCTCGAGCACCACGGTGCGGGCCGGCATATTGATGCCGAGCGCCAGTGTCTCCGTAGCGAATACGCACTTGATGCGGGCGGCGGTGAACAACTCTTCGACGATCTCGCGGAACAGCGGCAGCATTCCGGCGTGGTGCGCGGCGAAGCCGCGGGTCAACCCGTCGAGGAAGTCCCAATAGCCGAGGACCGTGAGGTCCTCCTCGGCGAGCGGTTCGATCCGTCCCTCGACGTACCGCCGGATGGCGTCGCCGTCCGGCGGCGGCACCAACCGCACCCCAGCGGCCAACAACTGCCCGACCGCCGCCTCGCAGCCGACCCGGCTGAAGACGAACACGATCGCGGGCAGCAAACCGCCGCGGTCGAGTTCGTCGACCATCTCGACGCGGGTGGCACCACCTCCGGGGCGACCGCCACGAGCGGACCCACGACCGACTGGCCCGCCGATCCGCCCCCGCGGCGTCGACCGGTCATCACCGCCGCGGCCCGCCCGGCCGGCACGCCGCCCGCCCGCGCGCGGACCCCCGCGGGAGCGGCCGAGGTGGCGGGCGTCATCCGGGAACCGCCGGTGATGCTCGGCGGTGCGGACGGCGCTCAGTAGGCCGGGGTCTACCCGGCTGCCGGCGAACAGGTCGAACATCGTGGTGCCCACCATCATGTGCTGGAATAGCGGCACCGGGCGATGCTCGGAGACCACCACCTCGTGGTTGCCACGCACCTCGGCGAGCCAGTCCCCGAACTCCTCGGCGTTGCTCACCGTGGCCGAGAGTGAGACCACCTGCACCGACGCGGGCAGATGGATGATGACCTCCTCCCACACCGCGCCGCGGAACCGGTCGGCGAGGTAGTGCACCTCGTCCATGACCACGTACCCCAAGCCGTCGAGCGTGCTCGAGCCGGCGTAGGTCATATTGCGGAGCACCTCGGTCGTCATCACCACGACAGGAGCCTCACCATTGACTGCGGAGTCGCCGGTGAGCAGGCCGACCCGGTTGCTCCCGTGCCGGCGGACGAGGTCGTGGTATTTCTGGTTCGACAACGCCTTGGTCGGCGTGGTGTAGAACGCCTTGCGGCCAGCCGTGAGCGCGAGGTGTACCGCGAACTCACCGACCACCGTTTTGCCGGCGCCGGTCGGAGCGGCCACGAGCACGCCCTTGCCATGCTCGACGGCGTCGCAGGCGCGCACCTGGAAGTCGTCCAGCGGGAAGTCGAGGGATGAGGTGAACCGGGCCAACTCGGACCGGTCGTGACGGGCCCGCTCCCGGGCAGCGGCATACCGCTCGGCGGGGCTCGGCATGGGGTCAGGCTACGTCAGCGAACCTGGCTGCTCGCGGGGTGAGCGCCCCCGGGTCACGGCGTGCCCGAGCAGGGGCGGGTCTACGCGCCGACCACGACCGTCAGAGGGACGATGCTTCGGTGTCGGAGACATCGAGCCAGTCCGGCCGGGACGCCTCGCGCCGCTTGTCGATGACCCGGCACACCAGCCAGGCGCCGAAGTAGAGCACGGTGAGCGGGGTCGCGAACACGAACATGGTGAACGGGTCGCCGGTCGGAGTAGCCACCGCCGCGAACAAGAAGATCAAGAGCACCGCGACCCGCCAGCCCCGGATCAGTCGTCGTGCCGAGACGACCCCCAGGACGTTCAGCAGCACCAGTACAACCGGGAAGAGAAAACCCAGCCCGAAGACGAGGATGAAGCGGGTGACGAATGCGATGTACGCCGAGACCTGTTGGATGTTGGACGTTTCCTCCGGGCTAAAGCCGTAGAGAATCTCCAAGGATGTCGGCAACACGACATACGCGAGGGCCACCCCGGTGAGGAATAACGGCAGGGTCGCACCGACGAAACCGAAGGCGACTCGTTTCTCCTTGCGGGTCAGGCCGGGCACGATGAACGCCCACACCTGGTAGAGCCAGACCGGGCTGGACGCGATGACCCCGACAAAGATGGAGACCGAAAGAAAGTTCGACAGGGCCGAGGTCGCCTCACCGAAGTTGAGGCTGATGTTGTTCTCCGGGTTGGCCCGCTTGTACTCGTTGAACGGCTCCGAAAGGAACTCGAAGATCGGGTTGTAGAAGAATGCCGCCACCACCGAAGCCAGCAGCACGGCGACAGCGGCGATGAGCAGCCGCCGCCGGAACTCGCGCAGATGCTCGCCGAGCGTCATCCGTCCTTCGGAGTCGGGAGGAGGCTGCCGGTGTCCGCGCTGAGGCATGGGTGGGTGTCGACGTCCGAGCCGAAGAGGTCAGGCCACCGGGCCGGACTGGTTGTCGGTCCGAGGGGCGTTCTCCCGGACAGCGTTACCGTCGCTGGTCGGGACAACCCGGTCGACCGGGCGCTCTTTCTCGAGCGCCTCGCTGCGCACGGTCTCGGATGCGGCGTCGGACTTCTTGGCGTCGTTGTCCTTTTTCATCTCGTCGACCTCGGACTTGAACACCCGGGCCGAGCGGCCGAGACTGCGAGCGGCGTCAGGCAGCCGCTTCCACCCGAAGATGACGATGACGAGTACCGCGATGATGATGATCTCGGTGGGGCCGAGGTTAGGCATGTGGGTCCATCCCTTACGTGGTGGCGGTCACGCGCAGTCTACGCGCGCGCACCGCAGCGACCACGTCGCCCGCCGTCGAATCCAGCCGGCAACCCGGGCACGTCGTCCACCGTCGCCGACCGGGAGCCGGCGCCCCGGTCGCCAACCGATGCCGGGGCCGCCGACCCGGCCGCGCACCTCGAGACGTCATCCCCTGGTCGAGGCCGAGTACGCGGCCAGCGCGGCGGCGGCTCCTTCGCGGATTTCGGCGACCACGTCCGGCGGGTCGAGCACCGTGGCCGCACCACCCAGCCGCCACACCAGCCGGCGCAGCCAGGACGTGTCCGCAGTGCGCAATCGCACCACGAGCCCGCCGCCGTCATCCGGTCCCACCGACTGCGCTGACTCCACCGGGTAGTAGTCGGCCACCCAGGTCGCCCCGGGCCAGAGCCGTAGCGTGACGACCAGGTCGTCTGGCGCCGGACGGAACGTGCCCTCGGCGAGGTCCCGGACGCGGGCCTGGGACGGCGGCGTGCCGTCGACGTCGTCGAGGACGTCGAGCCGCTCGACCCGGTCCATCCGGAACAGGCGGGTGTCCGCGGCGCGGTGACACCACCCCTCGAGATACCAGCGGCCGTCGATGCCGACGACCCGCATCGGGTCGACATCCCGCTCGGTGGCCTCATCTCGCGCCGGCACGAGGTACC
>JBOFJB010000426.1:0-9936 GCA_051650465.1 Dermatophilaceae bacterium
CGAGCCAGCCGCTCGTCGATCTCATCACGGTCGAACCGCGCTGGATCCCAGCCGGACGGCATCGAGTCGAGCCGCTCGCGATGCCCGGGGCCGCTCGGGTCGGCGATCGCTTCGAGCAGGTCGGCGTAGCCAGGCACCCCGCCGCTGTCCTCCGGTGGCCCCGCTCGGCGACCGCCGGTACACCGCGGGTAGTCGGTGTCGGGAGCGGCATCCTCGATCTCCTCGACCTCGATGAGGTGCTCCCAGTTGTCACCGAAGTCGTAGCGATACAGCAGTCGATCACCCACCGCACCGAGCAGGTCGGCAAGGGCGACCCGGTCGAGCTCATCACCCTCGAGCAACTCGCCGCGACCAGTTTCCGACGAGCCCGCAGAGCCCTTCGGCGGGACCGTCTCGAAACAATGCAGATGAATGTCGTTCCAATCGAACGCGACCTGCACCACGTGGTGCATCTCGCGGAGCAGCATGCCGGCGCGCACCTCGAGCCGGCGCCACACCGGCGGCCGGATGCCGTCGAGCGACACCTTGAGCCGAAGCACCGCATCATGAGCCACCCGCGGCTCCGGCGAGCCGGCTGTCGGTGTCGCCAGGCCCGCGCCGTCATCAGTGCCGGCGTCGGACCCGTCCGTCGCGGTGAAGGACTCCGGCAGGGCGAGCGCAGAGAGGTCCAGCGCATACTCCGGTTCGTCGATACCGGCGAGCCTGCACAGCCACCGGCATCGGACCCGGACCAACTCGAAGTTGCCGGTGGCGTCCTCCACCTGGTCGGGCTCGACCGGGCACGGAGGCGCGGCCATGGCGTCGCGCAACATCGCGGCAGCCTCGGCGACATCGAGGTCGGCGAACTCCATCTCCGACTCCCCGGTCGCCAACTCCAGGACCCGCTCCCGCATCGCGCCCGCCGCGCTGCCCTCGACAGTCCAGGCGTCCTTCACGCCGCCGCCGAGGTCGTGGTCGATAAGCAGCATCACGGCATGCTCGGTGCCGTCGTCGGTGAACAGCAACCCCAACGAGGTCTGCGCGCCAAGCCCGTCGCTGCTGCTCCAGGCCCGGACGAACTCCGGCCGACCCACCCGACCCGCCCACGGTGCGTCATGCACGCCGGACTCGGCCAGCCTGCGCCCCGCCCGCATCGCCATCGACCGGTTGCGGTCCTGGCCGTACACCGCGAGGACCCGGAGCACGGCAAGTGCCTCGGCAGACGCCATCTTCTCGAGCGCGTCGACGACCTGAGCCAGCATCAACCCGACGGACCGCTCGGCATCCTCGGCGTCACCCTCGGTCCCGGCACGCACCAGCCCGATGATGTACGACAACGACGTCTCGGCCTCAAGCGCGGTGCGCGCCTCCGCGACGGGCACGGTGAACGACAACGCGATGTCCGCGACGAGTTCGGGTGACGGGCCGTCGACGCCGAACATGATGGGCAGATACTCGACCTGTTCCAACTCGTCATCCGGCGCCGTCAACGGGTCGAGCGACGGGTCGATGCGGTCTCCCGACCCGGCCGAGTCGGCGGGGTCGCCCTCGTTATCCGGGACACCTGGGTTCCCGGTGCTGCTCGGACCGTCGCCGCGTCGCTGTGCCGCCATCCGACGATCCTGCCAGAGCACCCGGCGACCGTTGTCGACTGGGAACAGACCTGGAGGGAAACAACTAGCCGTGAACGGCACGCGAGGCCTGCGACACCCGCGATCCCGGACGTATCGGTGCCGCGCTGCGGCGGCGCGTCGCCGCAGCGTCGGTATGCCCTGGCGGCGTTCGCCCGGTCGACATCGCCCTGGCTACCTCGGTGCGGTGTCCTTCGGCCCGGCCGTCACCGTCAGCCGTGCAGCAGACCGGCGAGTTCCTCGACGCCGTCGACCAGGCGCGGGCCAGGCCGGGCCCAGTGACCGTTCGCGTCGACCGCGTACACCGGGACGTCGGACGGCAGCCGGCCCGACTCCGCCAGCACGTCGGCCTCGGCCTGGGCCGCGGCCCGGTCGAATCCACAGGGCGCGACGAGGATGACGTCCGGCGCCGCGGCGTGCACGTCATCCCAGGTCGCCCGCGCCGAGCGCTCCCCCGCGGCACCGAGCACGCTCGCACCGCCGGCGATCTCGACCATCTCAGGAATCCAGTGGCCCGGCGCCCACGGCGGGTCGGTCCACTCCAGAACAACCACCCGCGGACGAGAGCGGCCCCTCACCCGGTCACGGACGTCATCCAACCTTGCGCACAGCGACTCGACGAGGGATGACGCCGCGCTCCCCCGGCCGGCCGCCTCGCCGATGGTCGTGATGGACACCAGCACTTGCTCGACCGTGTGCGGGTCAATCGTCAGGACCGCTGCTCGACATCCGAGGTGGGTAAGTGCGTCGTCAACGGTGGCGACGTCCACCGCGCAGACGGCGCAGAGGTCCTGGGTGACCACGAGGTCCGGGTCGAGGTGGGCGAGCGCGCCAGCGTCGAGCAGGTAGAGGTCGCGGCCGCGCTCGGCGACGACGGCGTCGATCTCGCCTGGCGTCAACCCTTGCGGCAGTGTGCTGGTCGACACGACTTGGCGGGTACGCGCCACCGCGGGGTGGTCACAGGCAGCCGTGACCCCGACGACCTGCTCGCCGGCACCGACCGCGAAGAGGATCTCCGTCGCCGACGGGAGCAGACTCACTACACGCATCGGTCCCATCCTGCCGGATGCCGGATGCCGGATGGTGTCGGTGGCGAGTGGTTGGCTGGGACCTCATGCAAGCCCACGACAGCACGAGGAGCGAGATGGGCCGGACAGATGCCGCGGATAACCGCGCAGGCTCCGGCGTTACGGAGAGCGGCGGGACCCCGTCCGCTAGCGGGACTGGGGTACGCCCCAGGACCGAACCGCCGATGCACCGCACCCCTGCCCCCGCTGCATCCGTCACCGGCGTCTGGGAGACCCACCCGGCGACGCCGAGCCGGTTCGACGATTTCGCCGACGTCATCAACCCGAACCGGCGCGTCAACCACTGCTGGTGCCTGTCTCACCGGCTGCAGGCCCGCGACATCGAGCACCTCGGTGGCGGCAGCCGGGAGCAAGCGATGCGCGCCCTGTGCGAGCAGCCGACGCCGCCCGGTGTGCTCACCTACCGCGACGGGCTGCCGGTCGGGTGGTGCCACGTGAGCCCCCGCGCTGACATCCCACGGCTGGTCGCGAGCAGGGTCATCCGACCCGTCGACGAGGTGCCGGTGTGGAGCGTGATCTGCGTGGTCGTGCGTAGCGGCCATCGCAGGCGAGGCGTCACCCACACCCTGATCGAGGGAGCGGTGGCCTGGGCAGCGTCGCGCGGCGCTTCGGCGGTGGAGTCCTACCCGGTTGATCCGCCCGGCCGGATGGACCTCACCATGGCGTTCGTCGGGACGAGAGCGATGTTCGAGCGGGCCGGGTTCTCGGTGGTCGGCACCACCGGCGCGACCGCGTCGGGGATGCCGCGTCTGGTGATGCGCCGCATGGTGTCACCAGTTGCGAGTACCGCAGCGCCACGCACCGGTAGGTAGCCGGATGACGAGCCATCGCCGCGCCGAGATACCCCAGCGTGGGATCCGCAGCGACCGGACATCTCAAGAAAGCGAGTGCTCCGGTAGCCGGTCCGTTCTCGTCAGCGCTGGCTACCTGCGGTCGCGTACGTCGGGCGCGCGAGCGGTGGGCGCGTCCGGCTGCCCGCGGCAGCGAGCCGCCACCACGACGTCGGCACCACCAGGCGCTGTTCTTGACGGGATATCCGGCGACGGTCATCCCGTCGCAACCGACGACTGAGGTGCGCCACCGCCAGGTGGCCCGATCGGAGGGCGGTGCCACCTGGCGGGGGTCGAACGAGACCGGCGGCAGGGTTTGAGGAGAATGGCGGTAGGGCTACGTACTCCCTTCCAGCCATGACCCTGCCGCCGGCTCGTCCAGCGGCCCCGCACCCCGTCGGGTGGGACTACGACCGCTGGAGGCGCTCTACCCGGGAGCCCTCTGTCGCTCCCGGGGCGAGCACTACTCCCCTGGAACCTGGCTCTGGTGAACAAGCGCGGCCGTAACCGCGCCGTGCCAACCTCCGGGGGTCGATGCGCCCCGCGCTCCGCACCCACACCGCCAGTGCCAGCGGCCGCCCACGTCGCCGTGGACGACCGGGTGATGGCTGGTGCGGTAGGTGCTACGTCGGCGGGATCGCATAGACAAACCTTCAACCATCTGTGGGCTCATCGTGACGGGTTCGCGACGCCCGTGGCCGTGTGGTCCACGACGGCCACCGAGTCGGGCGACCCCGTCGTCATCCATTCGGCTCGCGGGAGCAACTGGGGTCGGGCCCAACCGAGACGAGAACTGTGCATCGCCGAGCGGGCGGCTGTGCCTAGCCGAAACAGGAGCTCTAGCGCTACCGACCCGAGCGTTGGACGAGATGCCGCGCGGGGCCGGTGGGCACGAGCCGTCATCATTGGATGGGCGCCGCCATCCAACGATGACGGCGCCCTACGCATCCGACGCTGTGTCGAAAACTCGGATGCGGACCCGGCCACTGGGTCGAGAGTGACCGGAACATCTCCCTGGCCGTCGCCGGCCTACCGCACAGGGATAACAAGCCGTTGCCCGGCATGCACCTGGGCGCTATCGAGGCGGTTCGCGAGCCGGATCGCAACGACGCCGTTGTCAAGCGGTACGCCCGGCATCTCGCTCGCGGCGATTTCCGACAGCGTCTGCCCGGCAGGAACGGTGACGATCCGGGAGGCGTCAGCCGAGCCGGCAGATGGAATGGCAGCAAGCCGGCTGATTGCGACGGCGACAAGGATCAGCACCACGACGACGCAGACCCGACCACGCCGGGTGATCTGCAGTGGACCCGGGGTGGCACGCACTGCCGTCTCGGGCGGCACGATGACGAGATGTCGGCGACGTCGCACACCGGACCCGCTCGACACCGGCGGCCCTGCGGGCTCCCAGATAGTCGCGCTCATGACTGCCTCCGTACGTCGACCGATGAGTGAGTCGAACCGATGTTCGATGGAACGTATGTACGAGTTCTAGCACGGGCCGCGACAGCGAGCAAGGAGTTCATCGAAACAATGTTTGATATTCCTGTACGACGCTCGTATCCTGGTCGCACAGCAGCGAGCATGGCCTGACGCACTGACAGTCCACGTAACGCTGCATTGACGCCGCGACGTTTGGGTCCGGGTCACGGCTGGCACCGAAGGGGTCGACATGGCACGTCCGAGGAACGCCGACATCCACCCGATGCCCGACCGGGGTGACGGCGGGCAGTTGACCCACCGTCAACGCAAGGTGCTTGAGGTGATCCGCAACGCCATTGACCGTCGCGGGTATCCCCCGAGCATGCGCGAGATCGGCGACGCTGTGGGTCTGACCTCACCCAGTTCGGTCGCGCATCAGTTGTCGGCCCTCGAGCGCAAGGGCTATCTCCGCCGTGACCCGATGCGACCGCGCGCGATTGAGGTCATCTCCCCCGACACTCCGAAGTCCGCACCGGGCTACCGTGGCGCAAACCCGGCGGACCCTGCTCGACCTGGCGACGTCGACGACATCGACCCGACCGGCAGCGGCGACGCCAGGCCGGAAGCGTCCTATGTGCCGGTGCTCGGCCGGATCGCGGCAGGCGTCCCGATCACCGCGGAGGAGGTCGTCGAGGATGTGTTCCCGCTACCCAAGCAGGTAGTCGGTGAAGGGTCCCTCTTCCTTCTCAAAGTAGTCGGCGACTCCATGATCGACATCGCCATCTGTGATGGGGACTGGGTGGTGGTGCGCCAACAGCCAACCGCCGACAACGGCGACATCGTTGCCGCGATGCTCGACAACGAAGCGACAGTCAAAACGTTCAGGCGCACCGACGGCAAGGTCTGGTTGCTTCCGCAGAACCCTGCTTACGAACCGATCGACGGAGATGACGCCACGATCGTCGGCAAGGTCACTGCCGTCCTGCGTCGGGTCTGAGCAAACGCAGCCCTCTAGCCGTGCTCCGGCTCGGCTTCACGCGGGTGGGTGGTGCCGGTCGGCATCACCCATCTCTTCACCGGCGAATCGGAGCCACCGTCGCCAAGGCCGATGCTGACCCCAGGCATCGAACAGGTGCCCGACCTCGCGCTGGGTCCCGACGCGGCGTCGAGCCAGGTATCCGGGCTGATGTGTTCAGCCGGTGGCCCGCATCCGCAGCAGCGCCGACAGCACAGGAACCAGCAAGCCGTCGACGCGTTCGGTGACGAGGTCATCGCCGCGCGACGGGCCTCGAGTGACGACGAGCACCGGGATTCCACGACGCGATGCCTGGCGAACGAAACGCAGGCCGGACATCACGGCGAGCGAGGAACCGAGGACGAGCAACGCGGGAGCCGCGTCGACGAGCGCGGCGCAGGCAGCGACTCGCTCGCGCGGCACGGAACCGCCGAAGAACACCACGTCGGGCTTGAGCATGTCGGCTCCGCACTCGCCGCAGGCAACGAGTTCGAAGTCGGCGGCGACGGCATCCGGGATGACGATGTCTCCGTCGGGTCGCGGATGACTGCTCGCTCGCGAACCGTCCGGCGCGACGATACCGACATCCGAGGCGAAGCCCGGGTTGGCGTCGGCCAATCGCTGCTGGAGCAGGCCGCGTGGCGAACGGTGACCACACTCCAGGCAGACGACCGCGGCGAGCGTGCCGTGGAGGTCGGTGACCCGCTCGGTCCCAGCCATCTGGTGCAGCCCGTCGACATTCTGGGTGATCACCGCCCCGACCGCGCCGCACCGTTGCAACTCGGCGACCGCGCGATGCCCGAGGTTCGGCTCTGCACGAGAGAAGCGATGCCACCCCACGAACGACCGAGCCCAGTAACGCCGGCGGTTGGCCCGACTGCCGACGAACTCGGCGTGCTGCATCGGCGTCACCCACCGCACTCCGTCGTGATCGCGATAGGCCGGGATGCCGGAGTCGGTCGACATTCCGGCTCCGGTAAGGACGAGCGTCCCCGAGTGCGCGTAGAGGACCCGACCAAGCCGGGCGGTCGCCTCCGGCATGCGCGCCTCGAGATGCGGTGCGCGGTTCGCCCAGGTGGCAACCGTCGATGGCCGGGTCACCGGCTGGGCGACCGCAGGTCCGACGGCCTCATCCGGCATGTCGTTGATTATGCGGGGCGTGCAGCACTCGCGTGGATGCCGTGGCGGCGAGGTGGTCGGCGCCGCACGCTCGTCGAGGCAGCAGAGTCAGCGAGACGCCGGGGTGTCCAGCGGCCCGAGCACGCCACACGACAGTGCGACTCTTCAGCGACGCGACATCCTGATCGATGACCATCTACGGCAACACGCCGCTATACGGTGGGCCAGTGATCGACGCTGCCGGGCTGAGGGTGATGAAGGCCATCGCCGACGAGGGCAGTTTCACCGCCGCCGCGAGCCGGCTCGGATACACGCAGCCAGCGATCTCCCAGATGGTCCGCCGCCTCGAGCAGCGCACCGGCACAGTGCTCGTCGAGCGGGTAGGGCGCACGGTGCGTCTGACCGAGGCCGGCCAGGTGCTGGCGCGGCATGCCGCGCCGGTACTTGCCGCACTTGACGCTGCGGAGGAGGAGATCGCGGCGATCGCCGGCCTGCGTAGTGGGCGGGTGCGCTTAATGGCGTTTCCGTCGGCGTCAGCGACTCTGGTACCGCGGGCACTGGCGTTGGTCAAGCGACGCTTCCCGGATGTCAGCATCTCCTTCGCCGAAGCCGAGCCGCCGGAGAGCCTGGCCGCACTCCGAGCCGGCGAGTGCGACCTGGCCGTCGCGTTCACCTACGAGGGCAGCGACCTCGGACACGGTGAGGAAGACCTCGACGCGTTCGTGACGACGCCCCTGCTCGAGGACGAGGTGCGGCTTGCCGTGCCGAGGGCGCATCCTGCGGCAGCGCTCGACACGGCCGAACTTGCCGCCTTGTCCGACGACTCGTGGATCGCTGGCTGTCCGCGTTGCCGCGGCCACCTCCTCGCCTTGGCCACCGCAGCCGGTTTCCGCCCCGACGTGGCCTACGAGACCGAGGACTACGTGGCCGTGCTGGGGCTGGTGTCCGAGGGGCTCGGGGTCGCGCTCATCCCCGATCTGATCCTCCGGACAGTGCAGCATGACGACGTCGTGGCGCTGCCCATCACGCCGGCGTCGCGCCGCACGGTCGCCGCCGTGACGACTCCGGATCTGGGGCGGGTACCAGCCGTAGCGGCGGCCCTCGACGCCCTTGTCGAGAGCGCCGGCTCACAGTCGATGGCTCCGACCACCCGGCTGCCAGAACCCATGTTCCAGATCTGAGCGCGGCACCACAACTACTCGCGCGTGGCGACCCGCACCTCCCCGCCGGGGCCTCCGACAATGGCAATGTCGCCGTTCCGGTCGGTGCGGTAGGTGTGAAAACCATTGCGGCGCAACGCCTCGAGGTGTGCTCGAGTCGGGTGGCCGTAGTCGTTGTCGGCTCCGACGCTAACCACCGCGAGCGGCGACCGCACAGCCGCCAGCAGGTCGGCGTCCAGGTTCGCGCTGCCGTGGTGGGGTGTCTTGACGATGTCGAACGCGGCGGCGGCCCGCAGCATCCCCGGCTCACGCCGGAGGCGAAGCAACAGATCGCGACCTGCCTCTCGTTCGATGTCACCGAGCAGGAGCGCGTTGACTCCCCCAGTGCTCGCGGCAAGCACGATCGAGGCGTTGTTGGGTACTGACCCCGCCACGATGGTCCGCGCCGGACTCCACACCACAGCGTCCACCTCGCCGAGGCCGAGCCGGTCACCAGCCCGCACGGTCACGACCGGGATGCGCGCACCTCGAGCGAGCCGGTTGACCACATCGTCCGCTGTCGCCGGGCTTCTCTCGGGGCCGACGAGGATCTGCCGCACCCGGCGCCCGTCGAGCGCGCCGGGGAGCCCGTCGATGTGGTCGGCGTGCAGGTGAGTGAGGACGACAGCGTCAAGGGTGTTGACCCCGAGCCGGTCGAGGCATCCGTCGACATGCAGTGGGTCAGGGCCGGCGTCGACGAGCACGGCGGCCGATCGGCCACTGCGCATCACGATCGCATCACCTTGACCGACATCGCATACGACGACCCGCCAGTCGTCCGGTGGCCAGGTGACCACATGGGTAGGCATCGCAAGGCCCACGGCCAGCCCGGCGAGCACGAGGGTGAGCACCGGTCGCGCAGCGGCCGCGGCGCTCATCGCGCGCCCGGTGACGAGCACGGCAACGGTCAGCGCCGCAAGCAGCAGCGCGCCAGGCGGCCCGTCTGGCCAGGGGAGCGTGCCACCCGGCACCCGCACCGCATGTCGGGCGATCTCGGCGATGCCTGCTGCCGGGACCACGCCGACCCAGCCGGCCGCGGCTGCCAGTTCATCGGAGACCATCGACGCCAGGGCCGCGGCGACGCCGGCAGCGGTCGCCGGCGCGACCAACGGAGCGGCGAGCAGGTTGGCGAACACACCGACCACGCTCACCGACCCCTGAAGGAGCACCACCACCGGCGCGGTCGCGGCCTGCGCGGCTACCGGTAGCGCGACCAGAGAACCCAGCCCGGCCACCGAGGCCGGGAGCCGGCTCCCAACCGCGTCGGCCCACGGCCGGGTGAAGAGCAGGATGCCGAGCGTGGCCAGCGCAGACAACGTGAAGCCGTATGAACGGGCAAGCCACGGGTCGACGAGGAGGACGACCACCACGGCACCGCCGAGGACCGGCAGCCCGGCCGACCTCCGCGACCGGCTGAGGCCGCGCAGCCCGATGGCGCCCATGGTGGCCGCCCGGACCACGCTCGGCTCTGGCCGGGCAAGCACCACGAACCCGGCCAACGCGAGGAGGGCCAGGAGAGGCCGGAGGCGTCGTGGCACACCGAGCAGACTCGCCAGGCCGAGCACCATGGCAGTGACGATCGTGCAGTTCGACCCCGACACCGCGGTGAGGTGCGTCATCCCGCTCGCCTGCATCGCCTCTGTGAGGTCAGCGGGT
>JBOFJB010000427.1:0-8820 GCA_051650465.1 Dermatophilaceae bacterium
GTTCGACCTCCTGCTCGGCGTTCAGCAGGGCAACCTTGCCAATCTGCTTGAGATAGTCCTTGACCGGGTCGGCGGTGGCGCCTGCGGTGACGACCTGCTGCGCGGGAGCGTCGTCCTCGTCGTCGTCGCGGATGACGAAGCCGGCATCCTCGGCGTCGTCGGGACCCTTGACGGCGGCCGGTTCGGACGACGCCGGATTGTTACCGCCGGTAGTCACATCCGCAGTGGCAGGGTCAGTGGTCGGGCTGTCGGCGCCGCCGTCAGCCCCGGCGAGTTCGATGTCCACGTCTTCGGCGGCGGCGAGGTCCTCCGGCGGAGCGTCGGTGGCCGCCGGCTTTGCTCTAGACCCAGTACGGCCGGTCGCCGCGCCTTTGGACCCGGCGGACTTCGACGACGCGGACTTCGACGACGTCGTACCGGAAGCAGACTGGGCGGTCTTCTTGGTCGTTGACGCACGGCCACCTGACCGGGTAGCCGCAGTCGCGGAATCCGAACTCGTCGTTTCTTTTGAACCGGTCTCTTTCGAACCTGCCGAACTACTGTCGGCGGATTTGGTCCGCGCAGTCGCGCGCTTCGTCGACGTCGCCCGCGCAGCCGCGACGACACCCACGGTGGCGTCGACGCTGACCGCGATGCCGTGGTCGCTCAACGCCCTGAGCACCACCCGACCCCGCGCGGCGCGGACGTCCGCCGCGTGTAGTGCCTCGGCGACCTCCTCACCGGTCACCGAACCGGCCGTCCGTCCCTTACGCACCAGTGCCTGGAGCGCGGTGTGGGCGAACTCCGGTGGGAACGCACTAGGTTCGGACGTGGTGCGGGACACGGACGACACCGATGACCTTTCGTCGCGGGAACTGCCCAGCAGCCGAGTTCAAGAAACGCGAGCCGGAGCGAAGAGACTGACCTGGGCCGTAGTCCCCGAGCGCCCTGCTCGGGTCGTCGGCGAGGACGGCAAGGGATTCACCACCATTATAAACGCGCGCGTCGTGGAGACGCACCAGGACGGTAGCGCCGGCTCAGCCCTTCACCGCGAGCACCGCACACGGCGCGTCGAGCAAGATGCGCTGCGCGTTCGAGCCAAGGATCAACTTCCCCACCGGGGTTCGACGGCGCAAACCGATGACGATGAGGTCGGCGTCAGTCTCATCAGCGACAGCGATCAGGTCCTCGGCCGGTTCCTTACCCCGCACCAACTGCCGCACCTCCACGTCGACGCCGTCACGCTCGAGGTCGTCGGTGGCGCGGCGCAACTCGTCCTCTGCGGCGCGCGCCGTACGGTCGTCGAGGTCACGCCCGCCCCGGTTGCTGTTGATCACCACCAACTTGACGTTCCGACTCCGCGCCTCAGCAGTCGCGCGGCTCAACGCGGCCCGGCCCTCCTTGGTCGGGACGAAGCCGACGACGATGGTCACGTACCCTCCTGCGGCCCGACGGTGAGTTTCAGCAGGGTGAGGTTACCGCAGCGGCGAGTGGCGCCCTGGTTCGAGTACCTCACGGAGCAACGTGCCGACCTGGTCGACCTCAAGAAGAAACCCATCGTGTCCGTGCGCGGAATCGATGACATGCATCGTCGAACCCGGACGGGTGTCGGCGAGTTCCTGCGACAGACGGGGCGGGAAGAGGCGGTCACTGCTGACCGCAGCGAGATGCAACTGGCCGTCGAACGACGACACCGCAGACCTCCACCCACCACGACCTCGACCGAGGTCATGGCTGTTCATCGCCTCGGTCAAGACCACATAACTGTTGGCGTCGAACCGCTGCGCCAACTTGCCGGCGTGATGGTCGAGGTAGCTCTCCACGTCGTACCGCCCGCCAGCGCCGAGTGGGTCCTCCCCGACTCGCGGACGGCGCCCGAACCGGTCGTCGAGTTCGCGTTCAGTGCGGTACGTGGCCTGAGCTATCCGTCGCGCGATCCCAAGACCCGCGGACGGTGGCTCTTCGCCGTAGTAGTTGCCATCGCGATACCGGGAGTCGGTACGGATGGCGAGCACCTGTGGTCGACACCACGCGATCTGGTCTGCCGTGGCGTACCCGCTGGACGCCAGGGCGACCGTGCGGTCGACGCGGTGCGGGTACGTCGCTGCCCACTCCAAGGCCCGCATGCCGCCCATCGAGCCACCGAGCACCGCATGCCACCGTGCGATGCCGAGCGCGTCGGCAAGCACTGCCTCGGCGGCAACCTGGTCACGAATGGTGACGAACGGGAAACGACCCGCCCAAGGCCGGCCATCCGGCGCCAGCGAGGACGGGCCGGTGCTGCCCTGGCATCCGCCGAGAACGTTGCTCGCGACGACGTAGAAGCGGTCGGTGTCCAACGGCGCCCCCGGCCCGACCATCGACGGCCACCATCCCGGCGACGGGTGCCCGAGCCCTGCCTCCCCGACGACGTGGCTGTCGCCAGTGAGCGCGTGCTCGACGAGGATGGCATTGTTACCCGACGGCGCGAGCGTGCCCCACGTCTCGTAGGCGACGACGACATCGGGGAGAACCCCGCCCCGCTCGAGCGCAAGGTCGCCCAGGTTCTCGAAACGACGCGTGCCCGCCGGATCCCCCGGACGCCACCACGCGCGCTCCGTGTCCTGCACGGTGGACGTCATGGGATCTCCTCGCACACTCGCACTTGCCGCCTCCGGTCGAGGCGGCCAGGTCATCACCCGGGGCACCCCACCGCGAAGAGGGTTGCCGCCCAGCAAGCCGGGGCTGTGCGCTGAGACTCATAACCGGAGGCCGATGATACCCGCCCGACGTCGTCGGTCAGGTTGACCCCGCAGCGTCAGCCACACCAAGGGTCACCCGCAGCGCAACCCGGTCAGCCGGTACGACCGGCGTCCGGGGCGGAGCGAGCGAGGTCGCCATCCTGGCCGGCACCGGGCCTTGGTGGCGGGACCGCGCCGTCGAGCAGACGAAGCAGCAGCAACGTCATCCGGTCATCCGGCGTGAGCCGCAGCGCACGGCCGACCGCGGCCCGCGCCAAGGCACCGTCCCCACCGAGCCAGGCGAGATGCGCAGTGACAGCACACAACGCGGTCGCTTCCGCTGGGCAACTGTCGGGGAGCGACCGGCACATGGCGAGCAGGCGAGCGAGCACCTCGTCGCGGCTCCGTTTGTCGTCAAGCCACGACGGCAGCCGACGGTCCAGGAGCGCGCGCACGTCAGGGTCGACGGTCGACATCGGCACGAACCCCGGGGCGAGCCGGGCGACCAGGCCGTCGCGCCACGGCACATCGACCAAACCGAGCGCTGCATCCGCGATATCGCCGGCGCGCCGGCGCGTGGGCGGCCCGGCCACCCCGGGCGACATGCCGAGCAGCCGCGCCCACGCAGAGGCACTGCGGCCACGTCGGAGACCGTCCTCGAGAAGTGCTCGCTGGCGCACTACCCCGGCCACCTCATCGGCGACCGCGCGGTCGGCCTCGACGGCTCGCTCCAGGGCGGCCCGCGACGACAGCGGCGAACGGCCGACCAGCACCATCTCGGCCACCGCAGGGACGTCCTCTGGAGCGGGGACCGGCCGCCCGGCCCGCGGGGCGCAGCAGGCCCGCGAGCACAACAGCGACGCGAACCGGCCAGCGTGCACGATCAGCGCGTCAACCACCTGGACCTTCGCGCCGCCCAGCCGCGCGGTCAGTTCGAGCAGGAGCGGCGCCGACGCGCGAGTGTCACCATCTTCGTAGCCGACGAGGGTCACCTCGGTCGGCTGCTGCTTCAGGACCGGGCCGACCACGGATCCCGCCGCGTCGTCGAGATCGCACCGGTCCGGGATATCAACCCGGGCGACCATTCCCACGACCCCGCCGACAACGGTGACCGCCACAACGCTGTTCGTCGGGTGGTAACCGAGGTGGTACGGCAGGAACGCGACGAGGTCCCCTGGACCACGCAAGGCAATCGTTGTCGTCATCCGATGAGGGTCGATGCCGGGCGCGCACCCGGTCGAGCCCGAGACGTCCGACGCTCGGATCTGTGGATGCCGGTTCGTGGGCTCCGGCGCTGTGGATGACGGCGCCCGCGCCACTTCCCGCGCGAACCCGTCCACGTGACCCTGCTGGACACACCGCAGACCGGCTGAACGCCACGTCATCCAGCGCGGCGAGAAATCCCGCGCCCGACGTCCGTACACCGTCAGTCGACCACGTGACCGGGGACGCTCCGGCCACCAGCCGGCCGGCTGCGCTCCCACGTCAGGTACGACTCGGTCTCCTCGACGAAGCGGGCCGCCAGCCACCCGACGACGAGGGCGTCGTCGCCGAGGCCCAAGGGACCGAGCAGCACCTCGGGCACGAGGTCAACCGGTGACACCAGGTAGCCCAGCGCCGCCAGCACCAGGAGCAACCGGCCCGGCGACGTCCCGGGGTACTCCCGACGGACCGTGGCCCGGACCAGTCGTGGCAGCGCACTCACCCGTTCGCCGAGCGAGGGACCACCAGGGCGGGTGGCGAGACGGATGGCGCGAATCGCAGAACTCGCTGAGGCGAGCCGGCTGGAGCGGGGCACGAGATGAACCTCCTACGCGTGACGAGCGAACACTGCCGATCGCTGATGGCGGGCGGTGCCGGCGACGATCCCGACGGGTTACGCCGGGCCCAGCCGGCCCGTGGACGAGCCAGGAAACTCCCGGCGAGCATGGTCGGCGATGCGGCGCATCATCCAGGCGTCGACGCCGCCACCCACCGCGCCCCCGGCGACCGGGACAAACCGACCCAACCTGGCCAGACCTGACCGACTCGCCGTGGCGATGACCCGGAAGGCGATGCCCTTGTTCACGACCATCAGGGCAGGCCCGGAGAGCCGCTGGGCGGCGAGGCTCGCCATCCGCCCAGCCGGGGCGACCGCGCCGACCTTGCGCAGCACATCGTCGGCGTCGGCACCGATGAGCGTGAGCAGCACCGCCGTACGGATGTGCGGGTCGGCGATGTCGTACCCACGCAACCGGGCGACGGCAGCCGTCATCCGGGTCGCGAGCAGATAGAAACCGAGCACGTTAGCCGGCAGCGCGACCGGGAGCGTGAAGAAGCCGCCAGCACCGGTCGCGAAACCAGTAGCCCCCGCCATCGCCGTGTGCCGCCGGATGATGGCCGCGACCGCCCGCTCGGTGTCTCCGCCAGCCGTTGCTGCCGCCGCGTCAGCGACCGCCGCAGCCGAAGCGAAAGTGCTCTTGCCGCCGATGCCGAGGTCGAGGAGTTGGTCGGCGAACCTCGCGGCCACCTCGTCAACAACCCCGACCTCACCCGTCGAGTGACGCGCTCTCTCGAGCGCCCCCCGCGTGTCGCTACCGCCTGCCACCTCGTCCTCCTCCGTTGCGCCACGGTCACCCAGGCCGGGTCCGCCGACATCCTTCCACGCCACCGGGCCGGGACCCGCGCCTAGCATCGGCACGGTGCTCCCCGATGAGGTCGCCGCGCTGGCGCTGGGCCCACCGGTGCGCGGACGGGTGTCGGCCGCTCTCGTGCACGGCACCGCCGTCACCATCGGCGACCTCGAGACGGTGCGCGACACGGCGGCCCGGCTGGAGGCCGCACGGTCGCCGCGGTGGGTCTGGTGGTCAGCGGAGTCCGCGGCACGACCGCTGGTGCAGGCCCGGGTCCCGGTCGCCCGGGCCTGGGACGTCGCCGAGGCGCACCGTCTGCTGCACGGCGGCGGGGATGCGGCACCGGCATCATGCTGGGCCGCTGCCCACGGCCGCTCCCCTGACTCCGCCCCACTCCCCCCGGCCGACGACCTGTTCGACCATGTCGGCGTGGCGACCCCGTCGGACGACAGCCTGGTCGACGGCCGCGGCTACCTCCGCGCCGACCATCTCCGCTGGATCGAGGAGGCCGACCACCTCGCCGACTGGGCCCGGGCCGCGATCGAGGTGGCCGAGCGGCAGTACGCCATAGCGCGCGCTATCCCACGCCTCGTCGGGACCATCCTCGCCGAGTCGGCCACCGCCGTGCTCTGTCTCGAATTGGAGCGCGACGGGCTGCCCCTGGACCGCGCGCGGGTGGACGAACTCATCACCCAGGCCTCCGGGCCACGCGGGACGACACCGCACCACGAGGAGCAGGCCCGCCGCCGGCGCGACGAGCGAGTCCTCCGGCACCTACCTGGCCGCGGCTCGACCGACCTGCGCAGCCCGGCCCAGGTCCGCCAACTGCTGGCGGCGGTCGGTGTCGACGTGCCGAACACCCGGAAGTGGGTACTGGAGCCGTACCGCACGGTGCACCCGGTCGTCGACGCGCTGCTGGTATGGCGGCGCGACGAGCGCATCGCCACCACCTACGGCTACCGCTGGCTCGACACGCACGTGGGTGCCGACGACCGGCTCCGTGGCCGCTGGACAGCATGCGACGCTGCGGCTGGCCGGATGACGGCCGAGAACGGGCTGCACAATCTGCCGGTTGCGCTCCGCTCCGGGGTGGCTGCCGGCCCCGGGCACGTGTTCCTCCGGGCCGACCTCGGACAGGTCGAACCGCGGGTCCTGGCCGTGGTGTCCGGTGATCGTGCGCTCGCCGCAGCGACCGCCGAGAATGACCTGTACGCGCCGGTCGCGCAGCAGTTGGGGGTGCCGCGGGCGGTGGCCAAGGTCGCGGTGCTCGCCGCGATGTACGGCCAACGCAGTGGTGCTGCCGGCGAGGCGCTGCGCGGTCTCGAGCAGACCTACCCGCGGGCGATGGCGCTGCTTGAGCGCGCCTACGAGTCTGGTCGACGCGGCCAGCCCCTTCGGACCTGGGGTGGGCGGCTGGTGCCGACCGGGCGGTTCCTCGCGGCCCGCCCGCCGGGCGGCGACGCCGACCTCGACGCCGCGCGGGGACGCTTCGCGCGTAACGCCGTCATCCAAGGGTCCGCAGCCGAACTGTTCAAAGCGTGGACGGCCACCGTCCGGGCGACCACTCGAGACCTCGGCGCCGTCATCGTGCTGTGCCTCCACGACGAACTCCTGGTGCACGCTCCCGAGGCGGCGGCCGACGAGGTTGCGGTGCGGGTGACGACCGCGTTGACCGATGCCGCGCGACGCTGGTCGTCCGGGGCGCCGGTGCGTTTTGTCGCTGACATCGCCGTCGTCCGCCGATGGTCAGAGGCGAAGGACTGATCCCAGCGCCCGCGGCGAACCCGGCACCCGCGGCCGGCCGGGTAGCCGGCGCCCGCGTCACCGGTGCGCGCCGCTCGTGACCGGGCCCACGGATGCCGCCCGCCCGGTCACCGGTCACGCGCGGCAGTCGTCAGCGCGGACCATCACGGCTGGTCGTCCCGGGCCGCACGAAGAAACGCCTCGAACTCGGCACCGAGCTCGTCGGCCGACGGCAACTCGCTGGCCTCGGTAGCGAGCAGGCTCGGCCGCTCTTGGCCGCCAGCGACCGAGTCGTACTGCTGCTCCAAGGCGCGGATGACAGACGCGGCCTCGTCGCTCTGCGCGACCTCCGCGGCGATCGTGTGCCGACCAGCGCGAGCCAACTCGACAAGGCCATCGTTCGGCAGGTTCAGGCCGGTGGCGTCGGTGACGGCACCCAGCGCGGCGAGCGCACCCTCAGCCCACTCCGAGGTGGCGAGGTAGTGCGGCACATGGACCGCGAAGCCGAGCGCCTGGTGACCGCTCTCGCCGAGGCGCAACTCGAGCAGGGCACTGAACGAGGCCGGCACCTGTACCCGGCCGAACGGGGAACGAGCATCGGCCACGAGGACGGGGTCGGTAGCGTGCGCGGTCATCCCGACCGGCCGGGTGTGCGGCACCGCCATCGGGATGCCGTGGGTCGTGACGACCACAGTGACTCCCAGGCGGACGACGAGTTCGCGCACCGCCTCCACCAGCCGCTCCCACTGGTAGTCGGGCTCGAGGCCAGTCAGCAGGTACCACGTGCGGCCGTCGCGGTCGGTGAGCCTGTAGAGCAGCATCGCCGGGTCGTCGTACTCGACCCAGCGGTTCGTGTCGAACACCATCGCGGGCCGGCGCCCCCGGTAGTCGATCAACTGGTCGACATCGAAGGACGCCAGGACCTCGGGCTCGCCGGTCTCGAGGAGATGAGCCGACAGCACGGACTGCACCTGCCCGGCGTCGACGAAACCGCCGAGCGCGACCACCAGCACCCCGGGACGCGGCGCGCCGAGGCCGGCGTCAGGCTCGATGCGGTACAGGCCGGAGGGGTTGAGCACGACGGCTGACCTTTCGCGGAGAGGGGAAGCGCGCCGGCGAGGCGACGACGCATGCGGAAGCGATGACGTGACATTGAACGTCCGAGGTGACGCGGCGGATTCCCGGTCAGCCGATCCGGCCCGGCGCCAGCGAGGTACCGACCGCCGCGATAGCCGCAGCAACCCGCTTCTCCGATACCGGCCGCGCTGTTCCCATCGACTGGGCGAACAGGCTGACCCGCAGTTCCTCGACCAGCCAGCCGATGTCGACCACCTCGGCGGCCTGCCGTCGCTCAGGCGGGAGCGCATCGAGGAGGTCGGCGTACGCGGCCTCGACCCGGTCGACGGTCTGTTGCAGCACCGGCTCGCGGTGGTTGGCCGCAGCCCGCTCACACCGATGCCGCGCAGCCCTGAGGTAGCGCAGCACGTCCGGGAGGCGGGCGAGCCCGGCAGCGGAGACGAACCCGGGCCCGACCAGGCCGGCCACCTGGGCACCGACATCGGCGCGAGACGCCGCGGTCGCCGCCGCCGCCGAGCCCCGCTCGAGAACCTCCAGCGACCGGCGGACGGCAGCAGCCTCGAGCAGCACCGGCACGGTCGCCTCGACGACGGTGACCATCCGGGCCGCGCCGTGGGTACGCACGGCGACCAGCGCGGCATCCCACGCCGCCTCGGTACGCACCGGGCCGAGCGCCAGCCCGGCGACGA
>JBOFJB010000428.1:0-3900 GCA_051650465.1 Dermatophilaceae bacterium
CCGCAGTCCTCCAGTTACCTCGTGATCGTGCTCAAGGTCGTGCTCGCCTTGGTGCTGCTCGGCTGGCCGAGCACCGCTCGGCTGATGCGCAGCAGCGTCATCCAGGTCCTGCCCAACGACTACGTGCAGGCCGCCCGCGCGCTCGGCGCCGGCCCATGGCGGATCATCCGCTCGCACATCCTGCCCAACGCGATCGCCCAGGTCGTCGTGGTGTCGACGATCAACTTCGGCGCCGTCATCGCCGCGGAGGCCACGCTGAGTTTCCTCGGCATCGGCCTCCAGCCACCGACGGTGTCCTGGGGGGTCGACATCAGTTCGGCGGTCGTCGGCCTGCGCACCACGCCGCACATGCTGCTTTTTCCCAGCATGTTCCTGTCCCTGGCGGTGCTCGCCTTCATCCTCCTCGGGGATGCCGTGCGGGACGCCCTCGACCCGAAGAACCGCTGAGCGGAGGACCCGTGACTGCCCAGACCGGGTCGACCACCCCTTCCGCGACCGCGGTGCCTTACCCGCCGCGGGACGGCATCCTGCTCGAGGTCGACGACCTGCACGTCGAGTTCCACACCCCCGACGGGGTGGCCATCGCGGTCAACGGGGTGTCCTTCGAGGTACGCCAAGGGGAGTCGCTCGCCATCCTCGGCGAGTCAGGGTCGGGCAAGTCGGTGACCGCGCAGGCGGTGATGGGCATCCTCGACATGCCGCCGGCCGTGATCCCGCGGGGCCAGGTCCGCTATTGCGGGCACGACCTGCTGACCATGACTGAGGAACAGCGTCGCCGCACGCGTGGCCCGGAGATGTCGCTGATCTTCCAGGACGCCCTCTCGGCGCTGAACCCGGTGTTCCCGGTGGGGTGGCAGATCGCCGAGATGTTCCGGGTGCACCGGGGCATGACCAAGAGCGCCGCGCTCGAGCAGGCGGTGCGGCTGATGGAGCGGGTGCAGATTCCCGCAGCCCGGGAGCGCGTACGGGCCTACCCGCACCAGTTCTCCGGCGGGATGCGGCAGCGGATCATGATCGCGATGGCGATCGCCCTCGACCCGGCGCTCCTCATCGCCGACGAGCCGACCACCGCGCTCGACGTCACGGTGCAGGCCCAGATCATGGCGCTGCTCCAGGAACTCCAGGAGGAACGCCAGATGGGGCTGGTCCTCATCACCCACGACCTCGGCGTCGTCGCCGATGTCGCCGACCGGATCGCGGTGATGTACGCCGGCCGGCTGGTCGAGACCGCTGGCGTGCACGACCTCTACGCCGGCCCGGCCCACCCCTACACCCGCGGGTTGCTCGAGTCCATCCCGCGCCTGGACCAGAAAGGCCAGACGCTCGCCGCTATCGGCGGGCGACCGCCCAGCGTGATGCACATCCCGCCGGGGTGTGCGTTCAACCCGCGTTGCCGGATCGCCGAGGAGGTGTGCCGCACCGAGAGGCCGCCGCTGCGGGAGGTTCGCCCCGGCCGGCACTCGGCCTGCCACGTCGCCGAAGAGGTGCTCGATGGCTGAGGTCGTGCTCAGCGCTCAGAACCTGGTCAAGCACTACCCGATCAAGCGCGGCCTGCTCCGCCGCACCGCCGGGCACGTCCGGGCGGTCGACGGTGTCAGCTTCGACCTGCGCCGCGGCGAGACGCTTGGCATCGTCGGTGAGTCAGGGTGCGGCAAGTCCACTCTCGGCCGGCTGCTCGTGCGCCTCGAGGATCCGACCGCCGGCTCGGTCATCTTCAACGGCGCGGACTGGGCGCGCGCGTCGAGGAGCGAGATGCGCCGGCTGCGGCGCGACATCCAGATCGTGTTCCAGGATCCGTACAGTTCGCTGAATCCGCGGATGACGGTGGGTGAGATCGTCGGCGAGCCGTACGAGATCCACGCCGACGTGGTGCCCAAGGGCGGCCGCCGCCGGCGCGTTCAAGAACTGCTCGACCTGGTCGGCCTCGACCCCGAGCACCTCAACCGCTATCCGCACCAGTTCAGCGGGGGTCAGCGCCAGCGCATCGGCATCGCTCGCGGTATCGCGCTCAACCCGAGCGTGCTCGTCTGTGACGAGCCGGTGTCCGCGTTGGACGTGTCGGTACAGGCGCAGATCGTCAACCTCCTGGAGCACCTGCAAGACGAGCTCGGCCTGGCGTACGTGTTCATCGCTCACGACCTTTCCGTGGTGCGGCACATCTCCGACCGGGTTGGGGTGATGTACCTCGGCCGGATGGCCGAGGTCGGTACCGAAGACGAGGTGTACTCCCGCCCGACGCATCCGTACACCCAGGCGCTGCTCTCCGCCGTGCCTGTCCCCGACCCGACGCTTCGGGGGCAGCGTGATCAGATCGTGCTTGTCGGCGACGTCCCGTCACCGGCCGAACCTCCGAGCGGATGCCGGTTCCACACCCGGTGCTGGAAGGCGCAGGACCGCTGCCGTGCCGAGGAGCCGCCGTTCGTGCTGCGCGCCGATGGCCGCGGCGTCCACCTGTCGGCCTGTCACTTTGCCGAGCCACGTCTCGTGGTCGAGACGGTCGACGTCACCGATGTCGAGCCCGACGAGCGCTTCGTCGGCACCGCCGTGCGGGACGACGTGCTGGCCGCCGAGGGGCTCGGTGACGGCCCACCGCCGCCGGCGAGTTGACGGGCACGACACTCGCCGGGTCGGGAGGCCCGGCATCCGGCCCGCGGCTGACGAACTGACGCTCGGCATCCGGTCGAGGGGCGCTGGTTGGTTCAGTCGCCGGAGGTGCGAGCCCGAGCGGACAACAGCCGCCGCAGCGACTCCAGGCGCGCCGGCCCGGCCGGCCCGGCGCCGCCGCTCGCCACCCAGGCGTCCAGCGCGCACTCCTCCTCGTCGTGCGTACAGCCGCGCGGGCAGTGCGCGGCACCTGGCATGAGATCGGGGAAGTGGTGCACGATCCGGGCCAGGTCGACGTGCGCGAGCCCGAACGAGCGCACACCAGGAGTGTCGATGACCCAGCCGCCGCCGGGTAACGCCAGGGCCACCGCCGACGTCGAGGTGTGCCGGCCGCGCCCGGTGACCGTGTTGACCTGCCCGGTGGCGCGATCGGCATCCGGTACGAGGGAGTTGACCAGGGTGGACTTGCCGACGCCGGAGTGTCCGACCAGCGCGCTCACCCGACCGCTCAGGGCCTCATGCAGTACCTCGAGCCCGAGGGTGCCGGATGCCGACCGCGCGGTGACCACGTGCGGCACCGACAGTGGGGCGTAGGTGCCCAGGAATGGAGCCGCGTCGGCCAGGTCGGCTTTGGTGAGTACCAGCAGCGGGTCCATTCCGGCGTCGTAGGCCGCGACGAGGCACCGGTCGATGAGCCGCGGTCGCGGCTCGGGGGCGGCGAGTGAGGACACCACCACGAGTTGGTCGGCGTTGGCCACGACTACGCGCTCGACCGGGTCGGTGTCGTCGGCCGTGCGCCGCAGGGTGGTGGTGCGCGGAGCGACCCGAACGACCCGGGCCAGGCTCCCGGCAGCGCCGCTGGTGTCACCGACCAGGCGCACCTCGTCACCGACCGCGATGCCTTTCCGGCCCAGTTCCCGAGCGCGCATCGCGACCACCGGGTGGCCGTTCGCTTCGTCGCGGACCAGCGTGGTGTACCGGCCGCGGTCGACCGCCGTGACGAACGCCGCGACCGCGTCGGCGTGGGCCGGCCGCTCCTTGCTGCGCGGGCGCGAGCCGCGGCGGCTGGGCCGCACCCGCACGTCGTCCTCGTCGTAGTCGCGGGCCGGCCGGGCCATCAGTGGCCCGTCGCCGCCGGGCCGAGCATCCGGCTCCAGAGGCTCGTGAAGCCGGGCATGGTCTTGGCCACCGCGCCGACGTTCTCGACGACGATGCCGGGGACGGCCAGCCCGATCACCGCCGCGGCCATCACCATGCGATGGTCGGCATAGGTGCCGAACCTGTTGCCGCGCAACG
>JBOFJB010000429.1:0-4286 GCA_051650465.1 Dermatophilaceae bacterium
TGAGGTCGACGTACCGCGCGACGTGGCGGTACGGGCACACCAGCGCATGGCCAGGGTTGTACGGAAAGAGGTTGAGCACGACGAAGCACAACTCACCACGACGTACCACCAGACCCGCAGGGTCTGTCTTGTCCGGAGCGGAGCAGAACGGGCATCCTTCGCCGGCCTGAGATTCAGGACGGTCGCCGCGGACGTACACCAGCCGGTGCGGCGTCCATAGCCGTTCGAAGCCGTCGGGGACCCCGGCGAAGTCGCTGGAGTTTTCGGGTGGGTCCGAGTCGGGTGGCACTTGGCGATCCTACGGACCGGCCGGTCGCCATCCGGGTACGCAACGAGTCCCTGATGCCAGCGACCGTCGTCATCAGGGCCACCGTGGAGTGAGGCCCCGGGAGGTATGAGCCCCCGGGGCCTCGAGTGACGTGGCGTGACGTGCACATGTCTCACGAGCCAAGACATCCGCCCGACTACCCGCGTCACCGGGCGTCTCCGACCATCAGCGTGGTCGGTCCAGACGCTGTCCTGGGTCTCGATCCCTTCGCCACCGGAGTGGCGAAGTGCCACTGTTGTAGTCCCTCAACACGCTGGGACGCAAGGGTTTTGGCGCACCTTCGGAGAATCACGACGGCCTATCGGCGTGTCGTCAGCGTGTCGCGCAGCCGGCGTCATCGGTTGGAACAGTCACCCACCAACCATCCCCGATGACGATCGACGGTGAGACGACCCTCGTGGTCGCGTCACACCTGCCGCCTCTCGCGAACTGCGGCACACACCTCCTCGACAGCGTCCGCCACCGGGACCCCGTTCTGCTGCGACCCGTCCCGGTACCGGAACGAGACCGCGTTCGCCGCACGGTCCTCCTCGCCGGCGATCAGGACGAACGGCACCTTCGACTTGCTCGCGTTGCGGATCTTCTTCGGGAACCGGTCGTCGGTCTGGTCGAGTTCGAACCGGATGCCGTGCGCGGAGAGCCGCTCCCCGACACCGGCGAGGTACGGCGCGAAATCGTCGGCTACCGGAATACCGAGCACTTGAACAGGCGCGAGCCACGGCGGGAACGCGCCGGCGTAGTGCTCGACCAGGACGCCGAGGAACCGCTCGATCGACCCGAACTTTGCTGCGTGGATCATGACCGGCCGCTGTCGACTACCGTCTGCCGCCTGGTACTCCAAGCCGAAGCGCTCGGGCATCGCGAAGTCGTACTGGATGGTCGACATCTGCCAGGTCCGCCCGATCGCATCGCGTGCCTGCACCGAGATCTTCGGTCCGTAGAAAGCGGCGCCACCCGGGTCGGGCACGAGTTCCAGACCGGAGTCGCGGGCGACGTCGCCGAGCACCTGGGTGGCGATCGCCCACTGCGCGTCGGACCCGATGAACTTGTCCTTCTTCTCGCCGCCCTCGTCGCGGGTCGACAACTCGAGGTAGAAATCGTCGAGCCCGAAGTCGCGGAACAGGCCGAGACAGAAGCCGAGCAGATGGGCGACCTCGGCCGGTGCCTGCTCGGGGGTGACGTACGAGTGCGAGTCGTCCATCTCGAGGCCGCGCACCCGGGTGAGGCCGTGCACCACCCCAGACTTCTCGTACCGATACACATGCCCGAACTCGAACAGCCGCATCGGTAACTCACGGTACGAGCGGCCCCGGCTCCGGAAGACCAGGTTGTGCATCGGGCAGTTCATCGCCTTGAGGTAGTAGTCGGCTCCTTCCAGATGCATCGGCGGGTACATGGTGTCGGCGTAGTACGGCAGGTGACCTGAGGTGTGGAAGAGCCCCTCCTTGCTGATGTGTGGCGTGCCGACGTACGAGAACCCTTCCTCGATGTGGCGCCTACGGGCGTAGTCCTCCATCTCTCTTTTGATCACCCCGCCGCGCGGGTGAAACACCGGGAGCCCGGAACCGAGCTCGTCCGGGAAGGAGTACAGGTCGAGTTCGACGCCGAGCTTACGGTGGTCCCGGCGCTCGGCCTCGGCGAGCCGGTCGAGGTACGCCTTGAGGTCGTCCTTTGTCGCCCACGCCGTGCCGTAGACGCGCTGCAACTGCGGGTTCTTCTCCGACCCGCGCCAGTATGCGGCGGCGCTGCGCATCAGACCGAAAGCATTTCCGAGCACCTTCGTGCTCGGTACGTGCGGCCCTCGGCACAGGTCGCCCCAGGCGATCGACCCGTCACGGCGCACGTTGTCGTAGATCGTCAGCTGCGTCCCGCCCACCTCCCGGTCAGCGCCCTCCCCGAGGGAGGCGATCGCTTCGCGCTCGCCTTCTCCGCCCGCCCGGACATCGGCGCCGTCGGTCGCGCCACCTTTGAGGCCGATGAGTTCGAGTTTGTACGGCTCATCGGCGAGTTCACCACGTGCCTCGTCTTCGCTCACCTCGCGCCGCACGAATGCCTGGCCGTCGTTGACGATTCGCTGCATCACCTTCTGCAGGGTCTTGAGATCTGCCGGGGTGAATGGGGCCTCGACGTCGAAGTCGTAGTAGAACCCGTCGCGGATTGGCGGGCCGATGCCCAGGCGTGCGGCCGGGTACACCTCCTGCACCGCCTGGGCGAGGATGTGGGCGGCCGAGTGACGCAGGACGTCGAGGCCGTCCGGGTCCGCTGCCGTCACCGGTTCCACGACGTCACGGTCGGCGAGCATGTAGCCCAGGTCGCGCAACTCACCGCCGACGCGGGCGACCAGGACGGTGCGATCCCCCGCGAACAGCGCCCCGGCCGTGGTTCCGAGCGGCACCGACTGTTGGCTCTCGGCGACGGTGACGGTGATTTCGGCGGGCATGCGGCGGCTCTCTTCACAGATGGCGGGACGCGCGCCGTTGGCGCGCTGACTTAGCGTAGCGAGGCCCTGGTCGGCATCAGCCTGCTGGGCGAGCCATAGCCCGCGGGTACCGACATAGCGCCGCGGTGCCCGCCCCCTCTCCCTGGGTCCGCGGGCACCGCGCGCCGGTCCCTGCCGCCGGTCAGCCCAACCGTAGGCGGCCGAATGCCGCTCGGGATCGCCCGTGAGGACGAGCTTGCATCCTCCGAACGGCTGATCCCAACTCGCCATCGGCCAGATGTGGTCACGTCGATCGGTACCTCGCTAGCGAGCGCGCCGACGCCCTTCGGTCGGAACGCTCCTGATACTCCCCCAGCCAGCAACTGACCTGCAGTGAGGCCGAGCATGGTGGATGTGAAGGGACTCGAACCCCTGGCCTCTCGCGTGTGAAGCGAACGCTCTAACCAACTGAGCTACACATCCGGGCGCCCTGACAGTACCGGGCGCCCAGAGCGTGCCGGAAATCGGGGCCCGCGGCTACTGCCATCACAGCGCGAGGTTCGCGCGCATCCAGAGAGCGAACGGTTCCGGCACAATGCCGGGGATCCCGGTGATCTTGAGCGCCGCCCAGATAGCGCCAGCGACGAATGCCGCGGTGGCCAGCGACAGCGCGATCTTGAGCCACGTCGTCTGGTGGCTGACCCATACCTGCCACGCTCGAACGCGAGCCTTGCCGAAATCGAGCAGCCGCGCGGCTGGCTCGAACTCCGACGCCCAGACAGCAACGCCGAGGAAGACGATGACCCAACCGGGGCCAGGAAGCGGAATGAGGACCAACCCGCCAGTGACGAGAACCCCGCCGAGGGCGAGCACCCCGGCCTGGTAGACCCTCCTCGTGGCGGGGTTGGCCCGGACCCGGCGACGCCAGACCCAGTCGTCGGGGTCGTCGGCGTCGCGGAGGAAGTGATGATCGTCTGGGGCGGTGGGCCCGTCATCGCCGTGCTGGGACCGGGGGGTGCTCATGGGTCCATTCCCTCAGCTGCATACGTCCGCCACGCCTGCTGGGCTCGTGCGGTGATGGGGCCGGGGGCGGCGAGCGCGCGCCCATCA
Source organism: Dermatophilaceae bacterium (assembly GCA_051650465.1). Classification (GTDB taxonomy): domain Bacteria; phylum Actinomycetota; class Actinomycetes; order Actinomycetales; family Dermatophilaceae; genus JBOFLG01. Next base: position 3,858 of record JBOFJB010000429.1, read on the forward strand.
ACCGCCGACGCGGGGTAGACGTCCCGCACCGAGGAGGTGATGACGACCTCGTCCGCCCGACTCAGCACATCGAATGGGAGCGACTCCTCGGCAACCTCGAGACCATCAGCGCGACACCAGCGGATGAGCAGCGCCCTGGTGATGCCTGCCAGGCAGCCGCTCGACAGCGGCGGCGTACGGAGCACGCCGCCAGTGACTACAAAGACGTTACTCGCGGAGCCCTCGCACAACTCGCCGCGAGTGTTGGCGAGGAGCGCCTCCTCCGCGCCGAGCGACTTGGCGCGTGCGATCGCAACCACGTTGTCGGCGTAGCTGGTGGTCTTGAGCCCGGCCGTCGCCGACCGCTCGTTGCGCACCCAGTCGACCGAGACCACCGCACCGCCAGCCGGGGGCCTCGGCTGCGGCATCGCCGTGACCATGTAGGTCATC
>JBOFJB010000430.1:0-3971 GCA_051650465.1 Dermatophilaceae bacterium
TGCCGCCGTCGGGGCCACCGGTGAGGTTCCACACCACCCAGGTGTCCGGGGTGCCGAACAGCGCGTCGCCGCGCTCGGCGGCATCCCGCAGGCCGTCGACGTTCTCGAGCAGCCACTGCACCTTGCCGGCGCTGAAGTAGGTGGCCGGCGGGAGACCGGTCTTCTCGCGGATGACGTCGCCGCGGCCGTCGGCGTCGAGGGCCTTGGCGATGGCGGCGGTGCGGGTGTCCTGCCAGACGATCGCGTGGTGCAGCGGGCGGCCGGTGCGACGGTCCCACACGATGGCCGTCTCGCGCTGGTTGGTGACGCCGATGGCGGCGAGGTCGCTGCCGGTGAGGCCGGCGCTGGTGAGCGCGGTACCGACGACGGTCTGGGTGCGGTCCCAGATCTCGAGCGGGTTGTGCTCGACCCAGCCGGCCTGGGGGAGTAGCTGTTCGTGCTCGAGTTGGTGCCTCGCCACCTCGCGCCCGTCGTGGTCGAACACCATGAACCGGGTACTCGTGGTGCCCTGGTCGACCGCGCCGATGAAGTCCGCCATGGAGCGCAGCGTATTCCGGCTGCGCGCTCGGGCGCGGGTTCGCCCGACCGTTGCTGGAGCCGCCAATCGGCACATTGCCGATGGCGGGGTTGTCGGCACCTGGCGCGCTTGTTGCCGCAACCGTTGCCGACATCCCCGCCATCGGTGACCGGCGCCGACCTCGCCGGACCTCGCCTGTGGATGACGGGCCGGTGTTCCGGGATCGGTCCGGCACGCTGGTGTCGTGAACCGGTTGCGTGACGTCGCCGACAGCAGGGGCGGCGTGTTCACGAGCGCGGAGGCCCTGCGACTGGGAGTCGACGACAGCACCTTGAGCCGGATGACGAGGCGCGGCGCCGTGGTCCGCGTGCGGCGGGACGCCTACGTGCTCGTCGAGTCGTGGACGAGCGCATCGCCCGAGGGCCGGCTTGCGTTGCGCACCCGAGCCGTGTTGCGCACCCGCGGTGTCGACCTGGCGTCGCACCAGTCCGCGCTCGCCCTCCACGGTCTGCCGCTGCATGATGTCGACCTCGACGCTGTCGACCTGCTCAGCGCACGGGTCAGCCGGGTCCGGTTGGCCGGCGGGCTCCGGCTCCATCCGGGTGGCGACGTCGGTGTGGTGGTGGCCGACGGTTACCGGTGCGTGCCGCTCGAGACGGCGCTGGCTCAGGTCGCCGCCCGCTCGGGTGCGGCGGTCGCGATCGTGCCGCTGGACCACGCCGTGCACCACGGTCGGGTATCGCTCGACCGAGTCCTGGCGGCGGGTTCATGGCAAGGCCCACGGCTGGGCCGCATCGCCGCCGATCTCGCCCGACTCACCGACGGCCGCAGCGAGTCGGTCGGGGAGACGCGGACCCGACTGGCCCTGGTCGATGCCGGCCTCTCGGTGCGATCGCAGGTCGAGGTACGTTCCCCGCTCGGCGATCTCGCTGGACGGGTCGACCTCCTCGTGAGCGACCGAGTGGTCGTCGAGTTCGACGGCCTGGTGAAGTACGGCGGCGCGGACGGGCGCGAGGCACTGGTCGCGGAGAAGCGCCGCGAGGACGCGCTGCGGTCGCTGGGCTACGTCGTCATCCGCGTCGTGTGGGCTGACCTCGACCGGCCGGCGGCGCTCGTGGCCCGAGTCCGCCGGGCGATGGCGGGGTTGTCGGCACCGGACGTGGCAACACACGCGTCCTGAGCCGACAACCCCGCCAGCAGCGGGCGTGTCACGGCGCTCTCCCGGAGCCGCACGGCATCCGGAACGGTCGCCTCAGCCGCCGGGTGTCGTCCACCGCCGGCCGGATGACGCGCGCCACTACGCTGGGCCGGTGACGACCGACCGCCCCGGCGCGGGTGACACTTTCCCCGGCGGCGGGTGGGACGCGCACACGCACTCGACGGCCAGCGACGGCACCGAGTCGCCAGCGGTGCTCGCCGAGCGGGCCGCGCAGGCCGGGCTCGCCGCGTTCGCGATCACCGACCACGACACCACGGCCGGCTGGGCCGAGGCAGCGACCACTGCGCGGCAGGTGGGCGTCACCGTCATCCCCGGTATCGAGGTCTCCACCGCTCGCGACGGCCAGAGCATCCACCTGCTCGCCTACCTTCCGGACCCCGACCACCCTGGGCTGGCCGCCGAACTGCATCGCGCTCGGGAGAGCCGCCGCACCCGGCTCGACCGCATGGTCGCGCTGCTCGCGGCCGACGGTATCCCGGTCACCGTGGCGTCGGTGCGGGCCGAGGTCGCCGACGGCGCCACCCTCGGGCGCCCGCACCTCGCCGACGCGCTGGTGCGGGCCGGGGTGGTCGCCTCGCGCGACGAGGCGTTCGTGCGCTACCTCGCCAACGACAGCCGCTACGCCGTGGACCACTACGCGCCCGACCCCGTGCGTGCCGTCGAACTGGTGCGGGCCGCCGGCGGGGTGCCGGTGCTGGCGCACGCCTGGTCGGGCACCCGCCGCCGGGTCGTCCCCGATGACCTCATCGAGGAACTGGCGGCCTCCGGCCTGGCTGGGCTCGAGGTGGACCACCGCGACCACGACACGGATGCCGTGCGCCACCTCACCGGCCTGGCTGCGGCCTTGCGGTTGCTCACCACCGGGTCCAGCGACTACCACGGCGACGGTAAGGCCAACCGGCTCGGCGAGCACACCAGTACCGCCGAGACGCTCGAGGCGATCGAGGACCGCGCCACCGGGTCGGCGGTGGTGCGGCCATGAACTGGTTCGACGTCGACCTCTTCCTCACCACGTTCGTCACCCTGGTCGTCATCCTCGACCCGCCGGGCGCCATCCCGATCTTCCTCGTGCTCACCGGACGGCTGACCCCGCAGCAGAAAGCAGCCGCGGCGCGGCGGGCCTCACTGGTGGCTCTGGGGGTGATCGCCTCGTTCGCGGTGTTCGGGCAGCAGATCCTCGACTATCTCGGCATCACCCTGCCGGCGCTCCAGGCGGCTGGCGGGTTGCTGCTGCTCATCGTGGCCTTGCAGTTGCTCACCGGTGCTCAGTCCGAGCAACTGGCCGACGCCGGGGTCAACGTCGCTCTGGTGCCGCTCGGCACGCCGCTGCTGGCCGGGCCGGGCGCCATCGTCGCCACCATGCTCGCGGTGCGCGGCGCCGACGGGTCCGGGAGCGTCGCGGCGGTGGCCATGGCGCTGGTGTCGGCGCTGTTCCTGGTGTTCCTCGCGTTCCGGTTCGCGGCGCCGCTGGCCCGGGTCCTCAAGGAGAGCGGCATCGTGCTGTTCTCCCGGATCGCCGGTCTGCTGCTCTCGGCCATCGCCGTGCAGATGGTGGCCGACGCGGTCATCGCGTTCGTGCGTGAGGCGCAGGCCGGATGACGCCCGCTGGACCGGTCACCGAGCATGTGCTGTTGCTGTCCTGCCCCGACCAGCGCGGCATCGTCGCCGCGGTGACCACGTTGCTGTACGAGCATGGTGGGAACATCGAGGAGAGCCAGCAGTTCGACGACGTATCGACCGACCGGTTCTTCATGCGGATCCGCTACTCGGTGCCCGCGGGTGGCCCGGATGCCGCGGAGTGGCGCCGGTGGTTCGCACCGGTCGCCGAGCGGTACGACATGGAGTGGTCGATCCGTGACGCGAGCACCCCGTACCGCGCGGTGGTCATGGTGAGCCGGTTCGGGCACTGCCTCAACGACCTGCTGTTTCGCTGGCGCAGCGGCGCGCTCAACCTCGACATTCCCGCGGTCGTGTCGAACCACCGCGACCTCGAGCCGCTGGTGCGCTCGTACGGCATCCCGTTCCACCACGTGCCGGTGACGCCGCAGACCAAGGTGGATGCCGAGGCCGCGTTGCGTGATCTGGTTGCCACGGACGACATCGACATCGTCGTGTTGGCCCGGTACATGCAGGTGCTGTCCGACGGCTTCGCCCGGGACCTCTCCGGGCGGGTGATCAACATCCACCATTCGTTCCTGCCGTCGTTCAAGGGCGCCAAGCCGTATCACCAGGCGT
>JBOFJB010000431.1:0-2680 GCA_051650465.1 Dermatophilaceae bacterium
CTGGTGGGTCGGCGTCATCGCCCTGGCAGTCGTGCTCTGGTGGTGGCTGCGCCGCCGTGACTGGCGGGCCGGAGCCATCGCCGCCGGGTTCGTCGGCGGCTGGCTGCCGTGGTTCGCCTACTCCGACCGCACCATCTACACGTTCTACGCAGTGGCGTTCGAGCCGTACGTCGTCCTGGCCATCGCCTTCGTGATCGGGCTGTGGGTAGGGCGCCGCGAGAGCGATCCGGGACGCTGGCGCCGACGCTGCCTGGTGGTCGGCGGCTACCTCTTACTCAGCCTTGCGCTCTTCGCGTTCTTCTGGCCGGTCTACTCCGCTGAGGTCATCCCCTATGACCACTGGCGCTGGCGGATGTGGCTGCCGTCCTGGGTCTGACGGCGCCGGCGGGTCGCCGTCGAGATGAGAGCGGCAGACGACGGACGGGTCCGCCCGTCGGGCTCGGGAACGCCGGGCCTTGTCGGCCGGCCCCGCTACGGTCGGATGCATGTTCCTCCTCGGGCCTGACCGGCGACTCGTGGTCAGCGCCAGCGACCTGCGCACCGCCTCGGTGTGCGAGTTCGCCCTCGTTGCCGGGCTCGACGCACTGCGCGGCCTCCGGCAGCAGCCGGCAGAGGTAGCCGACCCGATGCTGGCTCGGGTCACCGACCTGGGCCGGCACCACGAGCAGGCCGAACTGCGGCGGCTCTCCCGCGAGCACCCCGGGCGCGTGGTCCAACTCGCCAGGCCCGAATACACCCCCAACGGCCTGGCCCGGGCGATGGCCAGCACGCTCGACGCGCTCGACGCCGGGGTCGAGCACGCGGCCAGGGCCGAGAACGCGGCCAGGGCCGAGAACGCGGCCAGGGCCGGCGGCGGGACCAGGGCCGAAGTCATCTATCAGGCCACGCTGTTCGACGGCGGCTTCGTCGGCCACGCCGATTTCGTCGAACGCACCCCTGACGGCTGGCTGGTCAGCGACACCAAACTCGCCCGCAGCGAGAGCGTCCCCGCACTGCTCCAGATAGCGGCCTATGCGGCGCTGCTCGACGGCGCCGGGGTCGAGGTCGCACCCACGGCACGGCTGGTGCTCGGCGGCGGTGAGGTACGCGACCTGCCGCTGCGCGACATCCTCCCGGTGTATCGCACCCGGCGCTCCCGGCTCGACGCGGTGCTCACCAGCCACCTCGCGGATGACGCACCCGCCTCCTGGGGCGACCCGCGGTGGCTCGCGTGCGGTCGGTGCGAGAGGTGCGAACCAGAGGTCGAGGCCGCCCGCGACCTGCTGCTCGTGGCCGGGGTGCGCGGACCCACCCGGCGCCGGCTGGTCGACGCCGAGGTACGCACCATCGACGAGCTGGCCGTGCGTACCGCGCCGGTAGGTGACCTGCGCGAGACCACCCTCACCCGGCTGCGTGCGCAGGCGCGGCTCCAACTCGCGCAGGAGGCGGACCCGACGCATCGGGTGCGGCACGAGGTGGTCGACGCTTCCGCGCTGCTGAGGATGCCCGAGCCGAACCCGGGCGACGTCTTCTTCGACTTCGAGGCCGACCCACTGTGGCAGGAGCCCGGGTCGGCCGTGTGGGGGCTGGAGTACCTCTTCGGAGTGGTCGAGGTCGACACTGGCGAGCCGGTGTTCCGCGCGTTCTGGGCTCATGACCGAGCCGCCGAGCGGGCGGCGATGGCCGCTTTTGTCGACTACCTCGCCGACCGACGACGGCGCTGGCCGGGCCTGCACGTCTACCACTACGCGCCCTACGAGCCGACAGCCCTGCTGCGGCTCGCCGCGCGGCACGGGGTCGCTGAGGACGCGGTCGACCAGTTGCTCCGCGACGGTGTGCTCGTCGACCTCTACGCGGTGGTGCGCTCCGGCATCCGCGTCTCCCAACGGTCGTACTCGATCAAGAAACTCGAACCGTTGTATATGGCGCAACGCGACGGCGCCGTCACCTCCGGTGACCAGAGCATCGTCGTTTATCACCAGTTCCTCGCCGCGGCCGCCGCGGACCGCACCGACGAGGCCGCCGCGCTGCTCGGTGAGATCGCCGAGTACAACCGCGACGACTGCATCTCGACCTGGCTGCTGCGCGACTGGCTGCTGCGGGTGGTACCCGGCCCGCGAGCCCCACGGGCCGCTACCGATGACGCGGGACCGGCGATCAGCGGCGCCCGGCTGAACGCGCTCGGCCTCGAGGCCGCATTGCGTGCGCTCGTCGACCATGTGTCCGTGGCCGAGCGCACCCCTGAACAGCACGCCATCGCGATGGTGGCGGCCTGCGTGCTGTTCCACGCCCGGGAGGACAAACCGGCCTGGCAGGAGCACTTCGAGCGGCTGCGCGTGCCGGTGCGTGACTGGCGCGGGGCCGAGGGGGTGTTCGTTGTCGAACGTGCCGAGACAGACCGCGGCTGGTTCCACGAGTCGGCGCGGCACCGGCCCAGGCGGCTGGTGCGGCTGCACGGCGAACCGATGCGTGGCGCCCCGCTCACCACGTCGAGTCGGGTGAGCGCGGTGTACCCCGCGCCCGGGCCTGCCGGGGTCGAGCCTGAAGCAGGTCACGCCAACGCACGCAGCACGGCATCGGTCACCGTGGTGGATGCCGCGGAGCGGCTCGCGCCGAACGGCCGGCTGCACCAGTCGCTGCTCGTCGAGGAACTGCAACCGAAGAACGGCGCGGACCATCCCGAACTACCGGTCGCCCTGGT
>JBOFJB010000432.1:0-4420 GCA_051650465.1 Dermatophilaceae bacterium
CACTTCACGCAGTAGAAATCGCCCTTGTAGGTCTCGTCGGACATCAGTTTCGTCTCCTTGTCGTCGGCCTAGCACCACGGCTGTGACCGATCTGGTGGCGCCGCTCGCGCGGCGGGGACGAGTTCAACCCTAACCACGCAGACACACCCTGGCGGCGAACACCACCCGGCAGCCGCCACGCGGTCGGCACATTGGCCTCAGCAACCTCATCCACCTCACCCCGGGGCGACCTCGACCTACCCTGGGCTGGTGGTCCGCAACAAGGTGGAGGTGCGCCGCAGTCGTGGGCGTCGCCGAACGGTGAGCGCCTATCGCGACCGCGGCCGCACCGTCGTGCTCGTCCCCGACGACCTCAGCGCCGCCGAGGAGGCGGCCTGGGTCGACCGGATGGTGTCCCGTCTCGCCGGCGGCGAGCGTCGCCGGGCCTCCTCCGACGGCGACCTCGCCGACCGGGCCGAGAGACTCTCCCAGCGTTATCTCGGCGGCCATGCCCGCCCGACCAGCGTGCGGTGGGTGTCGACGATGCGTCGACGCTGGGCGTCCTGCACCCCGTCGGACGGCACGATCCGGGTCAGCATCCGGCTCCGCGACAGTCCGGAGCACGTACTCGACTACGTGCTGCTGCACGAACTCGCACATCTCCTGGTCACCGGCCACGGGCCAGCGTTCTGGCGGCTGCTCGCCTCCTATCCGTACCTCGAGAGGTCCCGCGGATTCCTCGAGGGGATGTCGCACGCCGCCGAGTTCCTCGTGGATCCGGGCGACCGGACCAGCGACCGGCGGTCAGGCCGGGGTCGATCACCCCAGGCCGAGGGCGATCCGAGCATGTGACACCAGCGGAGTGAGGTCGATGCGGGTGTCCTCGGGCAGGGCGTCGACCGGCCACCAGCGCACGTCATGCGACTCGGCGCTGACCGACGGTCGGCATCCGGCCGAGGCGACCGCCGCATAGCGCACGTCGAGGTGCCCGCGGCAGCGGATGAAGTCACCGGCCAGTTGGTGGTGGTCGAGATGCACCGGGTCGGGCAACGGTTCGAGAACGCCGATCCCGGACTCCTCGCGCGCCTCCCGACGAGCCGCGGCATAAAGAGTGGTGTCCCCGGCCTCGAGATGGCCGCCGAACTGAAACCACTGCCCTGCTCGCCGGTGATGGGTGAGCAGTACCTGCTCGCCACGGTCGTCGAGCACGACGCAGGACGCGGTCAGGTGGGTCGGCGGCCCCGTCCTGGCGACGCCCCCGGGGTGGGCGGCGAGATGCGCGAGGTAGACCCGCCGCAGGGCGGCCTGTCCGGCGTCGGGCGCGTCCCAGCGGCGGAGGACGGCTACCGCGTCGGCGTGCAGATGAGCGAACGCGTCGGCAACATCGGCGGCCGGCCCGGTGGGGCTTCTCACGCCGGGTCGTCACCTCGGAGCAGGCGGTCGAGTTCGGCGTCGACTGCGTCGCTCGGCGGAGTCGAGGTGCGTTCGACGTACCCGAGCGGGTCGTCGAGATCCTCGCCGGAGGGTGCGATGTCCGGATGAGCCCACGCTCCGTCCCGCGCCGCCGGCCCGCCGCGGTCGTTGAGTGCCCGAAAGAGGTTCGCGGCATCCCGCAGCCGGCGGGGCCGCAATTCGAGCCCGACGAGCGACCCGAACGTCTTCTCGGCCGGTCCACCGGTTGCCCGACGTCGGCGCACCGACTCGGCCAGTGCGTCGACCGCGGGGAGGTGGGCTCGCGCGGCCTGGTCGGCAACGACATCGACCCATCCCTCGACCAGGGCGAGCAGGGTCTCCAGCCGACCGAGCGCCGCCTGCTGCGTGGCCGAGTGGTGCGGCGCGAACAGCCGTCCCTGGAGCGCCTCCTGGACCGCGTGCGGGTCGGCCGGGTCGATCGAACCCACTGCGGCCTCGATGGCGTCGGTGTCGATGCGGATGCCGCAGGCATAGTCGCGCACGGCCGCGAGCAACGCAGGAGCCAGCCACGGTATGTCGCCGAAAAGCCGGACCCGGGCGACCTCGCGCAGCGCGACGTAGAGCCGCACCTGTGGCTCGTCGACCGACAGCCCGGCGGCAAGGTCGCGCACGGCCTGCGGCATCAGCACGACCGTCGGCGCGGGCACCAGCCGCAGGCCGACCTCGCATCCGCTGAGGACCTCGCCGGAGAGTGTGCCGGCGCCCTGGCCGAGCTGGGTTGAGAACATCGACCCGTGCATCGCGCGGATCATGGGGCCGGCCTGGTCGATCATCGAGGAGAGGCCGCTCGGCAGGCCGGGGACCTGCTCCTCATCCACCTGGCTGATCTGCCGACCGATGGCGTCGACCACGGCGTCGGTGACCCCGTCGGCCACCGGCTCGACCAGGCTGGTCCAGACCGGCATTGTTGCCTCGACCCACTCCGTCCTGCTCCACGCGGTGCCGGCGAGTCCGGGCGAGGAAAGGTCGGTGACCGCGTCCAGCCAGAGTCCGGCGACGTGGACTGCCTCGGCGGCCGACCGGCGGTCGGCGTCGGTGGCAGCGGGGTCGTCAGCGGCGGACGCGACCTTGCGAGCCATGTCGGTGGCCACGGTGACGTCGACGGCATGCTCGCGGGCCGGCGCGGACAACATGGCCTGCACCTGGCTCATCGCCGTCGCCAACATCTGCGGGTCCACCTGCTGAAGCCCCATGCTGCGCATCATCTCGACGACCTGCGGGTCGAGGTCGCCACCGGTGAGTTGGCGCAGCACCCGCTCGAGTTCCGGCGGCAGACCAGAGGTGTCGTCGCCGGGGGTCTCGTCATCGGCGGGATCGGGCACGTCCTGGGCTCCTCGCGACGAAGTGAGACGATGATGTTCACTGATGAACACGATCCGTCGCGGGAAAGTTCCGGCGGATCTTTCCCGAGGAGACCGGATGCCGAGCGAGGCCGACCCGACGCTGCTCGTCGCGGTCCGCGACCTGCCGTTGTCCGTCGACGAGGTGCTCGACGCGGTGCGGCATCCGTCGTGCGGCGGCATCGCACTGTTCGTCGGGACAGTCCGCGACCACGACCACGACACGTCGGTCGAGGCGCTCGACTACAGCGCACACCCGACTGCCGAGGCCGCGATGGCCACCGTGTGCCGAGACGTGCTCGCCGGGTCGGCCGCAGTCCGGGTCGCGGCGGTGCACCGCACTGGCGCGCTGTCCATTGGCGACGTCGCCGTGGTCGTCGCGGCTGCCGCGCCGCACCGCGCCGCGGCGTTCGACGCGTGCCGTGACCTCATCGAGACGCTGAAGGCGCAGACCCCGATCTGGAAGCGACAGCACCTCGGCGACGGCTCGGCGGAATGGCTAGGGCTGTAGATGCGCACCGCTTCCGACGACGTCACCATCGGCCAGCCCGCCCGTCCCGTGCCGTCGACCCGGCCCGGGCGGCTGGCTGTCGCGATGGTCGTCGCGCCGTTCCTTCTCATCCTGACCGCCGGCGCGGTGAGTTTCGTCGACCTGCCGTACGTGGTGATGTCGCCAGGACCAGCCACCAATGTGCTCGGCTCGGTCGACGAGCGGCCGGTGTTGTCGGTCACCGGTGCGCAGACCTACCCGACCGGTGGCGCGCTCGAGTTCACCACCGTGCGGGTTCTCGGTGGCCCCGGCGTGCGCACCAACGTGTACCGGCTCGCCGAGGCGTGGCTCTCCGACGACGAAGAGGTCCTGCCCGAGGAGCAGGTGTACCCACCGGAGGTGACCGAGGAGCAGGTGCGCCAGGAGGGTGCCGCCGAGATGGCGCAGTCGCAGACGGTCGCCACGGCCACCGCGCTGCGAGCCCTCGGCCGTGAGGTCACCCAGACCGTGCGAGTGGGCAGCATCCTCGAGGGCAGTCCGTCGTCGGACGTGCTCGAGGTCGACGACCGGCTGGTCAGCATCGGCGGGTCGGCAGCATCATCAGGCGACGCGGTCCGGGCCGCGGTACAGCGGGTCGCGCCCGGCACGTCGGTCTCGGTGGTCGTCGAGCGGGACGGCGCCCGGCGCAACCTCCAGGTGCCCACCACCGAGTCCGCGGGCCGCACCGTGCTCGGCATCGGGCTGAGCCTCGACTACGACCTGCCGGTCAAGGTCGCCCTCAACACCGGCGAGGTCGGCGGGCCTTCGGCCGGGCTGATGTTCAGCCTGGCCATCTACGACGTGCTCACCCCCGGTGAACTCACCGGCGGGGCCGAGGTGGCCGGCACCGGGACGATGAGTGACGGCGGTGCCGTGGGGCCGATCGGTGGCGTCCGGCAGAAGATGGTCGGTGCGCGGGACGCCGGCGCCACGTTCTTTCTCGCCCCCGCTGACGACTGCGCCCAGGTGGTCGGCCATGTGCCCGACGGGATCCAGGTCGTGCGGGTCGGCACCTTCGCGGATGCGCTCACCGCGGTGCAGGCGATCGCCGCGGGCCGAGCGGGTTCCCTGCCGACCTGCCGCTGACCGGCATCCCGGG
>JBOFJB010000433.1:0-3903 GCA_051650465.1 Dermatophilaceae bacterium
ATCTGTTCCACGATGTCGATACCGAGCGCGCCAGCGTGGTCTACCGGAGACAAGGCTGGTCGTACGGCGTCATCCACCTCGACCTCGACCTCGGTGCCGCCGCCGGCGCGGCAGCCTCGTGACCTGTGCCGTTCCGGGCGCGGACGGTGGCGGCGGCTGACACCATCGCCGTGTGGAAGGTGAGATGAGCGGCGCGGAGACCGCAGCCGGGATGCCGGCGGGCCTGATTCGGGTCGTGATCGTCGACGACCACGACCTCTACCGGCAAGGGATGGCGGTCGTTGTCGGCCTTGATGGGACCGCCACCGTCGTCGGTACCGCAGCCAACGGCGCCGAGGCTGTCGAGGTATGCGCTGCACTACGACCTGATGTCTGTCTCATGGACGTGCGGATGCCGGTCGTCGGCGGTATCGACGGGTGCCGCCGGGTCCGGGCTGAGGCGCCTGGTACGCGCATCCTCATGCTGACGATGAGCGACGACGAGACCGACCTGTTCGAGGCGGTCAAGGCCGGAGCGAGCGGCTACCTGCTCAAGGACATGCCCGGCGAGGAGGTGTCCGAGGCGATCCGCCGGGTCCACGACGGCCACGCCATCGTTCCTCCAGGGATGGCGTCCACCGTCCTGCGGGAACTCGGCGTGCTCGGCAACGATGCTGTTGCCGCGGGCGGTACCGAGACCAGGCTCACCGACTGCGAGGTGCAGGTGTTGCGTCTGGTCGCCCGTGGGATGGTCAATCGCGACATCGCGGCCGAGTTGGTCGTCGCCGAGGACACCGTGAAGGAGCATGTTCGCGGCATCCTCGAAAAGCTCCACCTGCACTCCCGTGCCGCGACCGCCGTCACGGCGCACCACCACCGTCCACTCGGCTGGGATGGGTGAATCCGGGCCGCCCGGTCGACTGTCGTTGTCCTCGGCACGGCGGGTGGCGCTGGCCGCTCAGGGTTTCGGCCGGTCCCGCCCGGAGGCTCCGGGCATTCGCGACCTGTGTCGTGTCCTGGAGACCGTGGGAGTCGTTCAGGTCGACAGCGTCAACGTGCTCGTCCGCAGCCACTATCTGCCGTTTTTTAGCCGTCTTGGTGGTTACGACCGCGCCCTGCTCGATCGGGCGCGCGACCGGGCGCCGCGCCGTCTGGTCGAGTACTGGGCTCATGAGGCATCCCTCATCCCTCCGGCAACGTGGCCGCTGCTCGACTTCCGCATGCGGCGCGCACGCTCGGAGTCGTGGGGCGGGATGCAGCGAGTGGCCCAGGACCGACCCGACCTCGTCGAGGCGGTTCTCGACGAGGTGGCCCGCCGCGGCCCACTGACCAGTCGCGAGGTCGAGGTTGCCCTGGCGCACGACCGGCCTCGGTCGCGGGACGACTGGGGCTGGAACTGGTCGTCGGTGAAGAACGCGCTGGAGCATCTGTTCTGGGCCGGAGCGGTGACCAGTGCCGGGCGCACCGCGCAGTTCGAGCGCCGCTACGCCCTGCCGGAGCGCGTGCTGCCGCGCGGTCTCGGCGTTGACCCGGAGGCGCGGCCGACCGAGTCCGAGGCGTTTCGCCGGCTGGTCGAGATCGCGGCCCGCGCCCATGGTGTCGGTAGCGAGCAGTGCCTGCGGGACTACTTCCGATTACGCCCCGAGCAGGCCCGGCCGGCGCTTGCCGCTCTGGTCGCCGACGGGACGCTGCGCCCGGTCAGGGTCGAGGGGTGGCACCGGGTGGCCTACCTCCACCGAGACGCGCGGCGACCGCGCCGGGTGCGGGCGCGTGCGCTGCTCTCGCCGTTCGACTCCCTTGTCTGGCAACGCGACCGAGTCCGTGCGCTGTTCGGGTTCGACTACCGGCTCGAGATCTACGTTCCGGAGCGCCTGCGAGTTCATGGCTACTACGTCCTGCCGTTCCTGCTCGGCGACCGGCTGGTGGCCCGGGTCGATCTCAAGGCCGACCGTGCAGCTGGACATCTGCGGGTCTGGCGCTGTACCTGGGAGATGGGCTGCGGCTCGCCCGAGGACGTTCGTGAGCTCGAGGCTGAACTCGACCTGCTCGCTTCCTGGCTTGGTTTGACGACCGTCATCTCTTGACCGGCAATCGAATGGGCGACCATCGGCTGATGTCCGCTCGTCGCGTGCGCTGCCGGATGGCCGCTGCCCGCCGGTTCGGCGCCAAGGCCGGTCACCAAGAAGGCGGGCCCAGTGAGAGTCAGGCGTCGCGGAGCAGTTCCCAGTGCAGGGCGTCCACCGCGCGGCCGTCCGGGAGAAGGTCGGCTGCGGTCTCGCGTCCCCAGATGGTGAAGCCGAGAGCGTCGAGCACCCGGTTGCTGCCGGTATTGTCCTCGGCGGTGCGGGCCACCAGGCGGCGGACCCCTAGCCCGCCGTCCTCGCGCGGGGCGAGCACGTGCTGCACCACGGTGCGGGTGGCCGCACTGGCCACGCCGCGTCGGCGTGCACTCGGGACCACGTGATATCCGAGTTCGACCGTGTCGTCGTCGACAGTGCCGTGGGCGACGAAGACCAGCACCTCCCCGAGCGCGGCGTCGGTCTCGGCGTCGGCGATGCACCAACTGATCGTCGTTCCCAGCGACATCTGCTCCCGGCGGATGAGCAGCCACTCGGCGAACGTGTCGGGGTCGAGTACGGATCGTCCGGGCATGTCGTGCGCCGGCTTGCTGTGGGGATCCAGGTGCGTGATGTCGTCGTCCCGCCACGGGCGTAGCCGGATCCGGCCCTCCGTCGTGAGCAGCACCGCAGGGTCGGGCCACGGCGTGAGCGGCTCCATGACGTCCTCCGCGGCGAGACTCGCGCACCACGCGTCGACCGCGCGGTCCCGGTGCACGCCAGATGCTACAAGCCCGGGGACGGTGCCGTGCCGGGCGAAGCCGCACGACCAGGCCACCCGCAGCGACGCGAAGTTGCCGCGCTCGGCCTGCCAGTGCACCCGGGTCCCGCCGCGGCTGAACCACCACTGGCACGCGAGCCGCAGGGCGCTGGCCATCGTCCCGCGACCGCGAGCACCCGGATGCAGCCCGTACCCGGCCTCTGCGGTGTGCGGTGCCCGTGGGCGGAGGTCGACGGTCCCGAGGTACTGCTCGGTCGGGTCGTCGGCGGCGGCGACCGCCCACGACTGGCCATCGCCGCGTTCCCAGCCGGTGCGGATGACGCTGAGAAAGTCGTGCGCGTCGGTGATCCGGTACGGCCGCGGGACAGTGGTCCACCGCTGCGAGACGGGGTCGGTGGCCTGCTCGACGATACGCGCTGCGTCTTGGGGGCGGTGGGCCCGCAACCGCACCACCCCGTCGGTGAGTTCAGGCACACCATCCGGGAAGAGGGTCCCTGGCTCGACGACCACAGTCGCAGCCAACCACAGTGCCGGTTTCCACCGGGACCCGCCGCGCCGCGTGCGTCGCGGTCCTCCGGCCCGATGCGCTCCACTAGGCTGGTCGAGTTCACTGTCGGCGGTATGTCTGCCGTGCTGTCAAGGGAGTCCCACTCGTGAAGATCGTCGAGAAGTTGCTGCGCGCCGGTGAAGGACGCATCCTCAAGAAGCTCGACAACATCGCTGCGCAGGTCAACGCCATCGAGGATGACGTCGAGAAACTCAGTGACGCCGAGTTGCGCGCCGAGACCGACACGTTCAAACGGCGCCTAGCCGGTGGTGAGACCCTCGAGGACCTGCTGCCGGAGGCTTTTGCCGCGGTGCGTGAGGCGAGCAGACGCACTATCGGTAAGCGCCATTTTGACGTCCAACTCATGGGTGGGGCCGCGCTCCATCTCGGCAATGTGGCAGAGATGAAGACCGGCGAGGGAAAGACCCTCGTCGCCACTCTGCCGAGTTACCTCAACGCGCTCACCGGCAAGGGCGTGCACATCGTCACGGTCAACGATTACCTCGCCGAGTATCAAAGCGAGTTGATGGGCCGGGTGC
>JBOFJB010000434.1:0-3055 GCA_051650465.1 Dermatophilaceae bacterium
CGAACACCCCGCCGAACAGGACGAAGACCACGACGAGCAGTACGTCGGGCAGCACGTCCATGGTGGGGTCAGCGTAGTCGGGGCGGGTCGGGCGCGATGGCGGCGCTCCACCGCCGGCGGGCGACGCGGGCGATCGCGCAGCTCAGTACTGCGGAAGCACCGACGGCTCCGGCGGCGCCCCGTCGTGGCGGGTCGGCTGGCAGCAGAGGGCGACGAGGACGACCAGTCCGACGACCGGCACGACCAGCACGAGCAGCCACCACCCGGCGTGCCCCGCGTCGCGGAGCCGGCGCACCGCGACGGCCAGACTCGGCAGCAGCACGACGATCCACCAGATCCCGCTGAGCAGCGCGCCGAGGTCGCCCTCCCCGAGCGGCACGACCGAGAACAGCCCGAGCGCGCTCGCCACGAGCACGGTGAACAGCACCCACCACCAGAACTCCGGTCGCGTCGCGCGCCCGTCGAACTGCGAGTACTTGCGGGCCACCTCGCGGACCGCCGCGCCGAACGTCATCCGATCTCCTCCCGGGGCTCGCCCAGCGTAGGGCGGTGCGAGGATGGCGGTCACGCCCGGTCGAGGAGGTTCGCATGGATGGCATCGAGGTACGGGACGACCCCGCAGAGAACCGCTACGAGGCGTGGGTCGACGGCGAGGTCGCCGGGTTCGCCGCCTACATCCTCGCAGGCTCGCTGATCGTGTTCTCGCACACCGAGGTCGATCCGAGGTTCGAGGGTCGCGGCGTCGGGTCTGCACTGGCCCGCGGCGCCCTCGACGACGTGCGCCGCCGGGGCGGCCTGCAGGTGATGCCGCTGTGCCCGTTCGTCAAGGGCTGGATGCAGCGCCATCCGGAGTACGTCGACCTCGCCTATGCGGCGCCCCCGAGCCGGGTCACCGACTGAGGCGGCGTGAGACCCGGCACGGGGACGGCCGGCGAGCCCTGGCTCACCCCGCGGGTGGCTCGTGCACCCACTCGACGAGCTGGACGATGATGCCGTTGGGGTCCTCGTACTGGCTGTAGCGCTCGCCCCACGGCTCGGTCTCGGGCGGGGTGACCACCGGGGCGCCGTTCTCCACCAGGACGGCATGGGCACGGTCCACGCTCTCGACGACGAAGGCGAGCAGCAGGCCCTCACCGGCGCTGCCCGCGCGGTGCGCGGGTGTGAACGTCTCGAGCCCGGTACGGAGGAAGGCGATGCCCGGGCCGCCCGAGGGATGCCGCACGGCGACGAAGCCGTCGGCCTCCATCGTCGTCGTGTGCCCGAGGTGCTCCCGGAGGAAGCGGGCCGAGGCCTGCGGGTCGGGGACGTTGAGGGAGATGGCGAAGTCGGTGACGTGCATCGGCGCTCCTTATTCAGTACGGCGTACGGACTTGGAACGGAGCGAGCCGTTACGATGTTCCCGTACGCCGTATCGAGTTTCGCGGACCGCCGTACCGGCCCTCGAGGGGGATGACGTGGACGCCGCCTCGGCCGAACGCACCCTGCGCGCCCTGTGGCGTCACGAGCGGCCGGTGGCCCCGGCATCCTCCCGGCCCGGCCCACGACAGCGGCTCGACCTCGACGACGTGGTCGACGCCGCCGTCACGCTGGCCGACGACGCCGGGCTCCCCGCGGTGTCGATGCGCTCGCTCGCGACCCGCCTCGGGACCGGCGTGATGTCGCTGTACACGTACGTCGCGGGCCGCGAGGAGCTCCTGGCGCTCATGGTCGACGCCACGCTGGGGCGCACCGTGCTGCAGCCTCACTCCGGTGACGTGCGCACCGCACTCGAAGCGGTCGTCCGGGTCACCTACGACGAGCAGCTGCAGCATCCCTGGCTCGCTGAAGCCGCCGGGGTGCGCCCAGGGCTCGGGCCGCACGCCATCGCCCGCTACGAGTGGCAGCTGCAGGCGGTCGAGCCGCTCGGCCTCACCGACGTCGAGCTCGACCAGGCCGTCACCCTGCTCACCGGGTTCGCCGCCACGGCGGCGGCGCGGCGGCGGGAGGTGGCCGACGCCCCGGAGTCCGACGCCGAGTGGTGGGACACCGTGGGACCGGTGCTGGCCGAGCTGGCCGGCGCGATCGACACCCCACGTGCCGACCGGGTCGGCACGGCCGCCGCAGGCGCATACGGAGCGGCATCCGACCCTGGGCGCGAGCTGGAGTTCGGCCTCGCCTGCCTCACCGACGGCCTGCTCCGGCGCACCGGGCGGAAGCGGGGATGACGCTGTTCCGAGAACCTCGGCGACGCGGCGCCGACCACCGGAGCAGTCCGGCGTCCGAGCGGGCCTCGACGAGCCGCGGTTCCGTCGTCGATCACGATCGCGCTTCCCGGGCCGCTCGGGTGACCGGGCAGGTGCCCCGGTCGTGGCACACGGTGACGTCGCACAGCCGGCAGGTGCGCACCGGGTCCGTGCCCTGCCGGATCGACGGGGCGAGCAGCTCGCCGGCGAGCCCGACCAGCCGGCGCCGGCCCTCGTCGTCGAGCCCGCCGGTCAGTCGCACCAGCGCAGCCATCCGGGCCTCGGTCACGTCGTCGGCGAGACGGGAGCCGGCGGAGGTGAGGTGAACGCTCACCGTGCGCCAGTCCGCGCCGCGCCGACGCTCGACCATGCCGTCCCGCACGAGCCGATCGACCAGTCGCGTCACGGCGGACTGGGTGAGCCCGAGGGCCCGGGCAAGGTCGTCCTGCGAGCTTCCCGGTGCCACGGATCGCAGCACGACCAGGGTCGTGGCGTCGGCGAGCACTCGCCCGCTGGCCGCGGTCGCAGCCGCACTGAGCAGGCCGTTGACGTGAAGGGCCATGGCGCCGAGCACGTTAGCGGCCAGCCGACTGTCACTTGACTCGCTCATGTGACCTGCGTACCGTGCGGATCACGTTCGGGGGTGTCGTTTCGGGACGGAACCCGACACTGTCGACGGGACGCACGGCATCCACTGCACACGCCGAGGAGACACGATGAAAAGTCCACTGCGCCAGGTAATCACACCCGCTGTAGCACTTGCGGCACTTCTCGCCGGACCGACGACGGCGAGCGCCGGACCGACATCCGACCGCGGTGACGACCAGCCCGGG
>JBOFJB010000435.1:0-2327 GCA_051650465.1 Dermatophilaceae bacterium
GCGCCGAATTCGGAGTCACCCTCTACCCGATGGGTGACGCCGAGCAGGGCATCGTGCACGTCGTCGGCCCCCAGCTCGGCCTCACCCAGCCCGGCGCCACCATCGTCTGCGGCGACAGCCACACCTCCACACACGGCGCGTTCGGGGCGCTCGCCTTCGGCATCGGCACCTCCGAGGTCGAGCACGTGCTCGCCACCCAGACCCTGCCCCTGATGCCGTTCCGCACGATGGCCGTCACGGTCGATGGCCAGCTCGCCGAGGGAGTGACCGCCAAGGACATCGTGCTCGCGGTGATCGCTCGCATCGGCACCGGCGGCGGCCAGGGCCACGTCATCGAGTACCGCGGCAGCGCCATCCGGGCATTGACCATGGAGGCCCGGATGACGGTGTGCAACATGTCGATCGAGGCTGGCGCGCGGGCCGGCATGATCGCGCCCGACGCGACCACGTTCGCGTACCTGAATGGGCGCGATCGCGCGCCGACCGGCGCCGACTGGGATGCCGCCGTCGCGGCCTGGAGCGAGTTGCGCACCGACGACGACGCCGTGTTCGACACCGAGGTGGTGCTGGACGCCGCCACGCTCACCCCCTTCGTCACCTGGGGGACGAACCCTGGCCAAGGCGTTCCGCTCGGTGAGGCCGTGCCCGACCCCGAACTCATGGCCAACGAGGACGACCGGGTCACCGCGCTCCGGGCGCTGGAATACATGGACCTGACTCCCGGCACGCCGCTACGCGAGGTCCGGGTCGACACCGTCTTCGTCGGCTCGTGCACCAACGGCCGCATCGAGGATCTCCGGGCCGCAGCCGGCGTCATCCGCGGCCGACGAGTGGCTGACGGTGTACGGATGCTGGTCGTGCCCGGGTCGGCCCGGGTCCGGCTGGAGGCCGAGGCCGAAGGGCTGGACGCCGTGTTCACCGAGGCCGGCGCCGAGTGGCGGCTCCCCGGGTGCTCGATGTGCCTGGGCATGAACCCTGACCAGCTCGCCCCGGGGGAGCGCAGCGCATCGACGAGTAACCGTAACTTCGAGGGTCGCCAGGGCAAGGGTGGTCGAACCCATCTGGTCAGCCCGCTCGTCGCTGCCGCGACGGCGGTGCGCGGGACGTTGTCCAGCCCGGTCGATCTCGAACCGGTGCGTCAGAAGGTGGGTGCGTGATGGAGAAGTTCCTCTCGCACACCGGCATCGGCGTTCCGCTGCGACGCAGCAATGTCGACACCGACCAGATCATCCCGGCCGAGTACCTCAAGCGGGTGAGCCGCACCGGGTTCGAGGACGGGCTGTTCGCGGCCTGGCGTACGGACGGCTCCTTCGTGCTCAACACCCCGACCTACGCAGGCGGCTCTGTGCTGGTGGCGGGCCCCGACTTCGGTACCGGGTCGTCCCGCGAGCACGCGGTCTGGGCGTTGCTGGACTATGGATTCCGGGTGGTGGTCTCGAGCCGGTTCGCCGATATCTTCCGGGGCAACAGCGGGAAGGGTGGCCTGCTCACCGCACTGTGCACCCAGGATGACGTCGAGTTGCTTTGGAAGGTGTTGGAGAACAACCCCGGCACCTCGGTCACCGTTGACCTCGTGTCTCGCACGGTGACCGCCGGTGAGGTAGTCGCCTCGTTCCAGATCGACGAGTACACCCGCTGGCGGCTGCTCGAGGGCCTCGACGACATCAGTCTCACGCTCCGTCACGCCGACGAGATCTCGTCCTATGAGGCGAATCGGTCGTCCTGGAAGCCGTCGGTCGCTCAGTAGATGACGAGCACGGTTGCGCGGCAAGCGCTTTCGCTCATCCCCACGGATCTGGCAAACCATGTAGGCTGTTCCTGCAGGGGTGGTTGAGAGCGTATCTCGGGTCGCGTTGGGTAGTTATTGCCTTGTGCCACAACGACAAACACGCCGATCCGGTGGTGGACCTCGCCGGTTGAGAGGCATACCGTCAAATGCGAGCCGGCCGCTGCGCTTTTGCCGGTCATGGCACCGTCGGGTCTGGTACCCGGCTCCCGTCTACCGATGGAGTTGGATCGCGTGAACAAGGCAGACCTCGTCAGGGAACTGGAAAAGAGACTCGGCAGCCGTAAGGATGCCAACGACGCCCTCGAGGCAGTCCTCGACACGATCGTGCGCGAGGTGGTACGCGGCGGCAAGGTCGCGATCACCGGCTTCGGCACATTCGACCGGGTCGAGCGCGCTGCTCGCACCGGCCGTAATCCGCGAACCGGCGAATCGGTGCGAATCCGCAAGGCCAATGCCCCCCGGTTCCGGCCGGGTACCTCGTTCAAGGGGTGGGTGCGCAAGCCCACCAGCCTGCCCCGGTCAGCGCCGGCAACCGGGC
>JBOFJB010000436.1:0-1554 GCA_051650465.1 Dermatophilaceae bacterium
CCGCCGACCGCCTCGACGACGCCGCCGCGCCGAGTAGCGAGGGCGTGATCGTCATCCCCGCCTTTGCCGGCCTCGCCGCACCGTGGTGGCAGCCCACCGCCACCGCCACGGTCAGCGGGCTGCGGCTGAGCACCCAGCCAGCCCACGTCATCCGGGCCCTGGTCGAGGGCATCGCCTGCCAGGTCGCCGAACTGACCGCGCTGGTCGGCACCGACACCGGCGTGCCGCTCACCCGGCTCCGGGTCGACGGCGGCCTGACCCGCTCGGCGGCGCTGATGCAGGCCCAGGCCGACCTGGCGCAGGTGCCGGTGGAGGTGTACCCGTCCGCGCACGCGACCCCGCTCGGCGCCGCCGCCTGTGCCCGTCTCGCCCTCGCGGATGACGCCGACCTCGCCACCGTGGTCGGCGGCTGGACCCCGGACCGCACCTACAAACCGCAGTGGTCGGCGGACCGTGCGCAGAGCCATCTCGACCGGTGGCACCGGTTGGCCGATACCGTTCTGGCCCAGGAGCGCTCGTGACCCACCAGGCCGAAGACCACCGTGCCTCGGTTGTCGATGTGGCGGTCATCGGCGGCGGCGTGGTCGGGGCGGCGATCGCCCGCGAGTTCGCCGGCACCCACGCCACCGTCGCGGTCGTCGAGGCGCGCGCCGACGTCGGCGACGGCACCAGCAAAGCCAACACCGCCCTCCTGCACACCGGGTTCGACGCCACCCCGGGAACGCTCGAGTCGCAGCTGGTCGCCCGGGGCTACGACCTCCTCGGCGCCTACGCGGCGGCAACCGGCATCCCGATCGAGCGCACCGGCGCCCTGCTGGTGGCCTGGACCGACGAAGAGGTCGCCGGCCTGCCCGTGCTGCGCCGTAAGGCCGAGGCAAACGGGTACCGGGACTGCGAGATCGTGGACGCCGCCGAGGTCTACCGCCGAGTCCCGAGGCTGGGCCCCGGAGCGCTCGGCGGGATGACGGTACCGGGCGAGTCGGTCACCTGCACCTGGACCACCACGCTCGCGCTCGCCACCGACGCGACCCGGCGCGGCGCCCGCCTGCTCCTGGAGCGCCCGGTCACCGGAGTGCGCGTCGAGGACGACCACACCGTGCTCGCCACGCCGCGCGGGGAGGTGCGGGCCCGGTGGGTGGTCAACGCTGCGGGCTTGGGCGCCGACGTCGTCGACCGGCTCTTCGGGCACGACCGGTTCATCGTGACCCCGCGCCGCGGCGAGTTGCTCGTGTTCGACAAGCTGGCCCGCGCCGATGTGCCGCTGATCGTGCTGCCGGTGCCCTCCGCCGTTGGCAAGGGGGTGCTGGTGAGCCCCACGATCTACGGCAACGTGATGCTCGGGCCGACCGCCGAGGACCTCGACGACACGGCGGCCACCGGCACCTCCGAGCGCGGGTTCGCGTTCCTGCTCGAGAAGGGCCGCCGCCTGATGCCGCACCTGCTCGATGACGAGGTCACCGCGGCGTACGCGGGCCTGCGGGCAGCGATCGACCACGGCGACTACCTCGTGGAACTCGACATCGAGCGTCGCTACCTGCTGGTCGGCGGCATCCG
>JBOFJB010000437.1:0-4685 GCA_051650465.1 Dermatophilaceae bacterium
GCCGCTTTCCTTCCCCAAGCACGCGGTCCACCCGGCCGCCCCATACTGGAGGTTTCATGAAGGGCTTCAAAGACTTCGTCATGCGCGGCAATCTCGTCGAGCTTGCCGTCGCCTTCATCATCGGTGCCGCATTCGCCACGGTCGTCACCGCGTTCACGGCGATGATCATGGACCTCATCGGCAAGGTCGTCGGGGAGCCTGACTTCTCCGGGTTCAACCCCGGAGGAGTGTCAGTCGGTGCGTTCCTCACCGCCCTCCTCGGCTTCCTCATCGTTGCCTTCGTGGTCTACTTCTTCGTTGTCAAGCCGTACGAGGCCGCGAAGGCGCGTTTCGTGCCGGCCAAGGAGGCCGCAGTCGACCCGAACATTCAGTTGCTTACCGAGATCCGCGACTCGCTGCGCGCGCGTCCCTGACTCGAGCACCCACCACGCCCGAAGGGCGGCGACCATCACGGTCGCCGCCCTTCGCCGCGTCCGGTCGCCATGAGTGATGGCCGATCACCTGCGCACGAGTAATCCGCGCGACCGCACCACCCACGAAAGCGTCACTCCCAAAAAGACATTCGTGACTCCCTGGACGACATGAGTCACTCCCAGTGCGGTGGTCGCTGCTCGTGAAGCCACCGGTCATGAGGCAGATCCGCCGCTGACGAATCTCGCCGCACCGTCTCCTCCGACGCCACCTCGGGAGTCTCGTCGGCGACCGGGCTGGTCCCGGCCCGCACGGCCCGCCGCGGCGGCCGGCCCGTCCGCCGGCCACGATCGTCTCCCGCACCGCCCGCGTCATCCGTCGCGCGGTGTCCGTCATCCACCGCGCGGCCGGCGTCATTCACCACGCGACGTCCGTCATCCACGAGGCGGCCCGGGTCAGCCACCATCCGCGGCCCCATCGACACCCAGCAGGTCGAGCACCCGCGCCACCTCTCGGGCCGGGTCCCGGTAGAGGTCGGTTGACCAGACCCGCAGATGCCGCCAGCCACACCGTTCCAGGTGCTCAGCCCGAAGCCGGTCCCGGTCGCGCGTCGACGGCAGGGCGGCGTAGCGGGGCCCATCGGACTCCACCGCGAGGAGCAGCCGGCCGGGTTCGCCCGGGGCCTCGACCGCGATGTCGATCACCTGGGCCGACGTGCCGACACCTTCGTGCACCACCAGCCCATGGGATCGCAGTCGGCGCGCGACGTCGGCGACCAGCATCGCCGACGGCGCCGCCCCGTCTGACCGAGTCGGGGTGGCTGACGGGAGCACGCCCGTCGCGGCGTAGGCGAGAAAGTCACGCAGGTGAGTCGCACCGCGCGCCCGCAACCGGGCCGGGTCGAGGTCGCCCGCTGCGATGGACGACACGACAGTCATCGACCGCCGCGCCCGGGTCACCGCCACGTTGAGCCGCCGCTCACCACCCTCGACGTTGAGCGGTCCGAAGCGGTGCAGCACCCGACCGTGCGGCGTCTTTCCGTAGCCAATGCTGAGGATGATGTCGTCACGCTCGTCGCCCTGGACCCGTTCGAGGTTCTTGACGAAGAACGGCTCGGCTCGGTTGTCGGCGAAGAACTCCGCATGCGGCTCGTCGGCCGCAGCGAGCGCCCGGCGCAGTGCGCCATCGACCCGCTGCGCGTGGGTGCTGCCGAGCGCGATCACGCCGAGCGAGCGGTCAGGCCGGGTCGCGGCATGCTCGAGCACGAGTTCGACGACCCGGTCGACCTCGGCGCCGGTGGTCTCGACCGCGGTATCCCCATCGCCGACGATGCCGTGGCCGTCAACCAGCACGTGCCGCACGACCGGGTCGACACCCGTGCCGGGGAACGTCACGAGCGAGCCGTCATACACCGCAGCATTGGCGAACGCGACCAGCCGCTCGTCGAGGGAGCGGTAGTGCCACGACAGCCGGCGCGCCGGCAGAGCGGCCGCGAGCACGTCGAGCACCGACTCCACCCCCTCGGTGAGCGAGTCCGGGGCCTCGTCGTCACCGTCGGAGACGCCGGTGAAGAAGGTGGTCGGCGGGAGTTGATGCGCGTCGCCGGCGACCACGACCTGGCGAGCCCGGGAGATCGCGGACACGGCTTCGGCGGGCGGTACCTGGGACGCCTCGTCGAACACGACGACATCGAACTGCCGGCCGGGCGGCAACACCGACGCCACGACCAGCGGGCTCATCGCCCAGCACGGCCGGGCCGCGGTGACCAGGTCGGGACAGCGGGCAACGAGGTCGCGGAGCGGGGCGAGCCGTCGAGATCGAGCCGCCTCGGCACGCAGCAGGGACTCCTGGTCGGGGTGCTCGGACCGCACGGCGTCGGCCCGATGCGCGACCGCCATCCTCACCTGAGTGGCGTTGTCGTGCACCACCACTCGGTCGGACTCGGCATAGGACGCCACGGCCCGGCTCAGCGCCCGGCCGTCGTGCGCGGCCACCCGCGGGTCGGTGCGCGAGATGTCGTCGGCGATCGAACACCACCACACCCATTCGGCCTCGGCAGTCACCTCCTCCGGGGTGAGGCGGCGGGCCCGCGCGTCGTGGACCAGCGGGGTGAGACCGACCGACTCGAGCAGGTCAAGACTGGACCGCATCGCGGGGGCCACCCCGAGCCGATCCGCCGCGTCACCGAGTTCGCTGACTCGGCAGCGCAGTTCCTCCAGGTCGAGGTCGACCAATGCGACGGGCTGCTCGACATCCCCCTCGCCAGCCGCCCGGCCTGCCCCCGGCAACCGCGCATCGAGCCAGTCGAGGTCATCGACGAGTGCGGTGTACACCGCACGGGCCCGGTCGAGTTCGACCGGGATTTCGGGACGACCACCCGACCCGGCCCGTCGCTGCCAGGCCAGCCGCTGGTCGCTCGCGGCCTGCAGCGCTGCATGGAGGTCGGCCGGGGGGCGCCCGGGCCGAAGCAGCGCACGTGCCTGCCGCCTCAGGCGCCACCGGTCCAGCCACGACAGTTCGACCCGGGCGCGGCTGCGGTACTCACTGGTGGCGGTGGCCGCGACCAGATCACCGAGCGGGATGTCGAACACCTCAGGTCGGAACACCTCGAGGGTGTCGCGCACCGCACCGACCGTGTGCAACACCTCGTCCCAGTCGCGGATCGTCGGGGACTCCGGCAGGTGGATGCCGTGGAAGACGTCGGTGAGCACGGTGGCGGTGTCTGCGACCATGCCGCTGGCCAGGCGGGCGATCCGGCGTCGGGCCTCCTCCACCTCGTCGGCGGAGTGCACCGCCGCGCCGAACCAGGGGTCGTCGGCACCTGGGCCGGCCCACTCGGCCAGCGACGCCAGGTCGGCGAGCGCTGCACTGGAGTGCGCCGCGCTCGCCCGGTCGAGACCGGCCAGCGCCCCGCCGCTCAGTCGCACCCGCGACCGCGGCGGAGTGGAGCGGGCCGCGAATGCCGACACTGCCTCCTGCACCTCGTGCAGCGTCACGCCCCACGGTGCGCGGACCTCGTGCAGAGCGGTGACGTGCTCGCGCAAGCGGACGGATGCGGCAGCCCGCGCCTCGACCGCGGAGGCGAGCGCCGTCATCCCCGGAGTGCCCGCGCCGACGCCCGCGCCGACGCCCGCGGGTGCGGCCACTCCCGCGCTGGCCCCACGGCTGAAGATCGACGCGAGTGCACCGACCCCGCCGGGCCCGCTGGATGGTGCCTCCGGTGCGGCACCCGTGTCACCCGGGTCGGCGGCGCCCAGCAGTCGGTCAAGCCCGGCGACCAGTTCGCGGGCGATCCGACGGCGACCGTGCGCACCGGCGTGCAGGTCGAGCACGAGGTCGGCGAGCCCGACGGCGGCGAGTCGGCCGAGCACCGCGTCGATGGCGGCTCGCTTCTCGGCGACGAACAGCACCCGTTTGCCGTCGGCGGCGAGCGCAGCGACAAGGTTGGCGATGGTCTGCGACTTGCCGGTGCCGGGCGGGCCATGGATGACGAGGTGCGACCCACTCCGCACGGCCTCCACCGCGTCGCGCTGACTGCTATCAGCATCAAGCACCAGCACGTCGCGGTCATCGTCATCGAGGTCGACACTGCCCGGCCGCAGTTCTGCGCGCACCGCCCGGAGCGCGTCGGGGTCACCGGCGAGGGCCGCGACGACATCGTGGTCGGCAAGCGCGTCGCCCTGGCTGGTGAGGTCGGCGACCATCGGCAGCTTGGCGTACGAGAACGTGCCGACGACCACTCGGGGGTCGATGGCGAAGTCAGCCATCGCGGCACACGCATCGGCGAGCGCGGCGTATGCCGGATAGGGGTCGGCCGATGCGTCGCCGGTGACCAGTGCCTCGAGCTCGTCGGCATCGACATCAATGCCCTGCTCGGATGCGAGGTAATGGGCGAACACCGGATTGAGCTCGAGCTCGTCGTCGAGCTCGAGGAGGTGGTCGAGGCGCGCCGCGCCGGTCGGCCGCAGCGTGCACGCCCGCAGGAACACCGGCGCCGCGGGACGCCGGGCCATTACTCGGCCGTCCGGGGCGCGCACCGTCCACGAGGCCATCCCGATGGCGAGGAAGCAGGTGACGATGCCGCGTTCCTCGGCCAGTTCGCGGCTCTTGGCGGCGATCACGCGGGCGCGGCGTCGGGCGTCCTCGAGGGCGGCCGGCTCACGCACCAGCTCGGCGAGGCGGGTGGCCCGACCGGTGAGCAGTTGGGTCAGGCCAGCCGGGTGGGCAGCGGAGAGGTCGAGTGTCCCCGAGGGCAGGTCTCGGTACCAGAGCAG
>JBOFJB010000438.1:0-2624 GCA_051650465.1 Dermatophilaceae bacterium
GCGACACCGACCGAGACACCGTGATCGGCTGGTGACCGCTACCCGGGTGGTCCGGATGGGGATCACCCGGGAGCGGTCGGCAGATCGAGGAAACGCAGCAGCTCGGCACACAGCTCGGCAGGTCTTTCCTCGGCGAGCAGGTGTCCGGCGCCCGGAAGGACGACCGAACGCACGTCGTCGGCCAGTGCACCGATGGACTGACCGACGTACTCGCCCGCGCTGTACTCGCCGCCGATGGCCAGCACCGGCATGGACAGTCGTGACACCGAGGCGCTGGCCCGGTTCTGTTCGGCATTGGTCCAGGTGGCCCGGAAGATCTCGCACAGCGGTCGCCATCCGTCGACACGGGAGTAGCACCGAATGTACTCGTCGAGGTCCTCCTGAGGCACTGCCGCAGGTGTCGCGGACAGTGCCTCACGCATCAGCAGCGAGAGGTACTCACGCTCGTGCCCGGCTACCAGCATCTCCGGCACCGCCGGCACCATGTTGAGCGCGGCGAACCACAGATGGTGACCGTCCGGCCGCGGGGCGAGCGCCTCCTCGAAGCCGAAACCACACAGCAGGTACTCGAGGAAGCCGAGCCGGGTGGTCCTACCTGGATGGTCGACGGCGAAAGCGGTCGCCACGGCGGCGCCGACATCGTGACCGATGACGGCGACCTGGTCGATCGCGAGATGCTCCAGCAGCGCACGGACGTCACCGGCCAGGGTGCGCTGGTCGTACGGACCGTCGACGACGGCGGAGTCCCCGAGTCCACGCAAGTCCGGCACGACGACACGGGTGTGCTCGGCCAACGCCGGGACCAGCCCCCGCCAACACCTCCACGTCTGGAAACCGCCGTGCAACAGCACTACCGGGGTGCGATCGACATGGTGAGAACCAGCCGTCACGTAGTGGATTCGGGCGTCCGGAAGATCCACGGTGTCATGGGTCAAGCTGCTGATGGCATCGGTCACGACGGACCTTTCGTCTCGGTGTGGGTGAACGGATGCAGTCTTGCCGGACGGCCGGCCGACCGTCCAAGAGCGATTCGGCCGTGGTCGATAGGCTGCTCGCTATGGCTGGCGATCTGCGGCGGTGGGGCATCCTCGTGGCGGTCGCAGACGAGGGTCACGTCGGGCGGGCCGCCGAACGGCTCCGGATGGCGCAACCGTCCGTGTCCCAGCAGGTGCGTCGCCTCGAGGAGGACCTCGGTGTCCGGCTCCTCGACCGGCACGCACGCGGGGTCTCGCTCACGTCGGCCGGCGAGGCGTTCCTCCCCGCTGCACGCATCGCTCTGGCCGCGGAAGCCGAGGCCCGTGCACGAGCCAGGAACACCGGCGGTCCGTGGCGCACCTCGCTGCGGATCGGGTTGATCGGCCCGCTGCCCGATCCGTACGTGACCAGGGTGCTGCGCCGATTCGGTGCCGACCACCCGGACGTCGAGCTGGTGACCTGCCAGCCACGGTTTCCCGACCACCTCGCCGCCGTACGAGACGGCTCGGTGGACATCGCGTTCGTCTACCCGCCGTATCGAGCCGACGGGTCGGTGCGCTGGCAGGTCGTGCGATCCGAACGTCGATGTGTCGCGGTCGCCTCGACCCATCCGCTGGCCGGGAGTCCGGACGTCCGGCTGGAGGACGTCGCCGCGGAGCCGGTGGTCGGCTTCTCGGTCCCGACCGACCCGATCTGGGAGAGGTTCTGGACCACGGCCGACCTTCGCGAGTCCGACCCTGCGGTCGGCGGTCGGACCGACTCGATCACCGGACTGTTGGCCCTCGTCGGGAGCGGCCGCGCGGTGGCGTTCTTCCCGGACAGCGCCCGCACGAGCCTTCAGATCGAGTCGGTGACGTTTCTCCCCCTGTCGGATGTCGGTACCTGCGAGCTCGCACTCGCCTGGCGAACCGAGGTGATGACTCCCGAAGCCCGCGGTCTGGTAGCACTCGCAGCCGCGGAAGCCGCGGATACCCAGATGTCCACCGGTGGCGAGCCGCGCCTGGTCGAGCCCGGCCGGGCCAGGAGCCACGAGGCGCCCGCAGACGAGATCGCCGGCCCGCTCGTCGCCCAGCGGCCTTCGTGAGTCAGGGCAGGAACAGGGCGCTGTCGCCGAACTCGTGCCAGAGGTAGCCCGCGGCCACGGCCTCGTCGTACGCCGCCTGGGTCAGCGCCTCGCCGGCCACCGCCTCGACGAGCAGCAGGTGCGACGCCGCCGGGTCGTGCCATCCGGAGACGAGTCCGCTGACCACCTGCGGCGGGTCATCTGCGGTGACGACCCGGTCGGTCCATCCTGACCGGGCGACGACGGCGTCATCCACGACGGCCGACTCCAGCGCACGCGTGACCGTGGTGCCCACCGCGACCACCCGACGGCCGGCACCGCGAGCGGCGTTGACCGCGGTGGCCGTGGCCGCAGGCACCTCGAACCACTCCGGCTGTGGACCCTCTCCGGCCTCCTGCGACGAGACACCGGTGTGCAGGGTGATCGGCACGACGCCGACCCCGGCCGCCACCAGCTGTGTCACCAGCCCGGTCGTGAACGGCCGCCCGGCGGAGGGCATCTCGGCACTTCCCGGCCGCGTGCCGAACACCGTCTGGTACGCCTCCAGCGGGAGTGGCCGCTCGACGTAGCCATAGGCGATCGGCCG
>JBOFJB010000439.1:0-14128 GCA_051650465.1 Dermatophilaceae bacterium
CGGAGCGTCTGGTGACCATCCTCCCGCCGCTGGCCCGCGACGAGGCGTTGGAGGTCCACGCCATCCGGTCCCTCACCGGGCAGGTCGGTGACATCTCCGCCCTTGACCTCACGCCACCGTTTGTCGCCCCGCATCACACCTCGTCGGTGGCCGCGCTGGCTGGGGGCGGGTCCGGGGTGGCCTTACCAGGCGCCATCTCGCGGGCGCACCACGGCGTGTTGTTCCTCGACGAAGCGCCCGAGTTCTCGCCTGCCGCACTGCAGGTGCTGCGGCAGCCGCTGGAGTCCGGCGAGGTAGTGCTCGCTCGGGCTCGTCAGGTCGTGCGCTACCCGGCGCGGTTCATGCTCGTCGTGGCAGCAAATCCCTGTCCATGCGGTCGTCGTCACGGCAAAGGCCTGGACTGCACGTGCCACCCGCGTGCCGTCCGGTCCTATGTCTCGCGGTTGTCGGGCCCACTGCTCGACCGGGTGGACCTGCGGGTGGATGTGCCTCCTGTGCCGCGCGCCGCCATCGGTGACGTCGCTGGCGAGCCGAGCCGCGTCGTCGCCGAGCGGGTCCGAGGCGCGCGCCAGGCGCAGGCGCAGCGGTGGCACGAGTGTGGCTGGGTGGTCAACGGCGCCGCGCCCGGTCACGTCCTCCGGCGCCCGCCGTTCCGACTACCCCGCTCGACGACTGCGGTGCTCGACCGTGCCCTCGACCGTGGCCGGCTCTCGCTGCGCGGCTACGACCGGGTGCTGCGCGTTGCCTGGTCAGCGGCGGACCTCGCGGGCCGTGCCGTACCCGGTCCGGACGAGGTGGCAACCGGCCTGCTGCTCCGTGGCGAGGGTGGTGCAGGCGCGTGACGGGTCAGCGCAGTCAGGCTGGTGCGTGCAGTCAGGGCGGCCAGAGCAGTCAAGGCATGCGTGCTGGGCGGGGTCGTCGGAGCGGGCGAGAGCGCGATGAACGGTGGGCTCGCGTTGCCTGGTCCTTCCTCGTCGAGCCCGCTGATGTCGAGCTCACCACTGCCATCGCGGAGCACGGAGCCGTCGGCGCTTTGGCGCGGCTGCGTGAGGGCCGGCTTCATAGCCGACGTCGGCTTGACGCACGCCTTGCCCGGTTGGATGTCGAGGATCTCGCCCATGCGATGGGCGTCTGCGGCGTTCGAGCCCTCGTTCCCGGCGACCCCGAGTGGCCGGTCGGCGTCGAGCGGCTCACTGCGCCGCCGTACTGCCTCTACGTCCTGGGTGAGCCCGACCTGGCCTCGCTCATCGAGCGAAGTGTCGCTGTAGTGGGGTCCCGTGCTGCCACCGACTATGGGCAGCGGGTCGCCTCAGACCTCGGCGACGGTCTCTGCGCTCGAGGGTTCACTGTCGTCAGCGGTGCCGCCTTCGGAATCGACGCGGCAGCCCATCGGGGTGCGCTGGCTGCCGGCGGGCCGACCGTCGCTGTGCTTGCCTGCGGTGTCGATGTTCCCTACCCGAAGGCGCATGCTGGGCTGCTCCACGAGGTGTCCCGCCGTGGGGCCGTCGTGTCTGAGGTGCCGATTGGCTGCGCACCGTATCGGTCACGCTTCCTGGCGCGTAACCGGTTGATCGCCGTGCTGACCCGCGCGACGGTTGTTGTCGAGGCGAGTCTGCGCTCGGGGTCACTGGTCACTGCGCGTCGGGCGCGCGAGCATCATCTCCCGGTCGCTGCCGTGCCCGGCCCGGTGA
This sequence comes from Dermatophilaceae bacterium, assembly GCA_051650465.1. Classification (GTDB taxonomy): domain Bacteria; phylum Actinomycetota; class Actinomycetes; order Actinomycetales; family Dermatophilaceae; genus JBOFLG01. The sequence continues at coordinate 1,692 of JBOFJB010000439.1, forward strand.
CCAGCGTGGCGTCGGCCGGCTGCCACGCCCTGGTCCGGGAAGCCGGAGCGGTCCTCGTCACCGACGCAGGTGAGGTGGCGGAGTTGGCTGCACCCATCGGCGAGCATCTGCTTGACCGGACGCCGTCGCCGCGTGAGCCCACTGACGACCTCGACCCGGTGACGTTCGCCGTCTGGTCGGCACTGCCGCTGCGACGAGCGGCCACCACCGGGGCGGTCTCGGTCGCCTCGGGTGTCCCGGTGGCCACCGTCGGCCGGGCGCTGGCCGTGCTTGATGCCGAGGGTCTCGTCGAACGGGTCGGAGCGCTGTGGCGCAAGGCCGCGCCAGCACGCGCCGGCCTGCTCCCGTGGTGCGCGTCGTCCGACGTCCAGAACGCGACGGAACAAGCCCGCCCGGCCCCGGAAGACGACGAATAGCAAGGGACCGAACGCCTCAGGCGCGGATGTCGTTGCGTGCCCGTGCGGGTTTTGGCACCGTAAGCCGGGTGGACCGAGCCCCGGAGCCTGACGCGCTGCTCGCGTTCGAGCGGTATCTCCGGCTTGAACGTGGTCGGTCGGCGCACACCATCCGGGCTTACCGCCATGATGTGGCGACGTTCCTCCAGGCTGCTGGGGCGAGGTCGGACGCCGACCTCGCCCGGGTCACGCTCGGTGAGTTGCGGGCATGGCTAGGTCGTGAGTCGACCCGCGTTGGTTCGCGTGCCACGGTGGCCCGCCGGTCGGCCGCGCTGCGTACCTTCTTCGCGTGGTGCGAGCGCACCGCGCGGGTTCCCGCGGATCCGTCACGTCGTCTCGGGTCCCCCAAGCGCGGTCGAACCCTTCCGACGGTGCTCTTGCCGCACCAGGCAATGGCCCTTCTCGAGGCCGCCGAGGTCGATGCCGACGACGGCGACCCGGTGCATCTGCGCGACCTGGCAGCGCTCGAGTTGCTTTACGCGACCGGAGCGCGAGTCGGTGAGTTGGTCGGTCTCGACATCGACGACGTGGACCTCGACGCCGATCTCATCAGGGTCGTCGGCAAGGGCGACAAGGAACGGCGAGTGCCGTTCGGCAGGCCTGCGAGCACGGCTGTCGCGAGATGGCTCGACAACGGTCGTCCGCGGCTCGCGACCCCGATGAGTGGCCCGGCCCTCCTGCTGGGGCGGCGTGGACGACGAGTCGACCAGCGACAGGTGCGTGCTGCCGCGCACCGCCTGGTCCGGCAGGTGCCGGGCGCTCCCGACATCGCACCGCATGCGCTGCGGCACAGTGCTGCGACCCATTTGCTCGACGGCGGCGCTGACCTGCGTGAGGTCCAAGAACTGCTCGGCCACTCTTCGCTCGCGACGACCCAGATCTACACCCATGTGTCTGTTGACCGACTCAAGCGGTCTTTTGCGCTGGCCCATCCCCGTGCGTGACCGCGGTTTCGCTCGGTGCCCAGCACGCAACACTCAAGACTCGGGAACGCGACACTCAGGATGCGGCGCTGCCGGCGCCTGTCGACAGCGCCGCCGAAACCCGATGCCGCCCCGGGGATCTGCTGGCCTCAAGCGGCTCTCCGCCATACCGTCCACGGCCGCGTTCGGCGGAGGTCGGACCGGCGGTACCAGTGAGTGGGAGGAGCACCACGCGGCCTCCGATCAGCAGCGGCAGCGGATCGAGGTAGCCATCGCCCCGCCGTGCGCCGAGGTGCAGGCACACTGTGGCGCCGCAGTGGACGGCGCCACGTGCTGGGCCGGACAGCACACCCACTAGGCCGCCGGCGGATACCCGATCTCCTCGCGTGACGCGCGCGTCGAGCGGCTCGTAGGTGCTCTCGAGGCCGGACCGGTGCCGCACGGTGACCGTGCCGCGGCCGGCGACCGGCCCGGCATGCAGGACCACGCCATCGTCAACTGCTCGTACCGCGGTACCCGCTGAACCACTGAGGTCGATGCCGCGATGGCCGGGGCCGTACTCGCTGCGAGGCGCGATGAACTCTCGCAGGACCTGGGGTCGCGGCGACAGCGGCCACGCCCACACCGGGCCGGAGCGGTGAATGGCAGGCAGGCCGTTCGGGTCGCCGGCGCCTTGCCAGCCGTCGCCGGTCGCGGTCCCTGCCCCGGGTCCCCCGGCGAGAGTGGCAGCGGCCACGGTGATGCCGGCGACCACGGCGGCGAAGGCGGCTGAGGAGGGCACGTCATCCACAGTGCGGTTCGGGCCACCTGGTGGCCTCGTCATGCCCGCTGGAAGCTACCCATCTGTGGACGACGGTCTGTCGGAAGCCCCGCTGTGGATGCCGGTCCGCGAGCGTGGCTCTCGACGGACGACGTTCCGTCGAGAGCCGCACCGGCGCGCGGTCTCGTCGAGTGCGGCGCCTGGCGTGCCGCAGGTGAACCGGGCCAGCGCGCCTCACGACCGCGATCTCCCCTGACGTGCTGCCCTGATGACGTGGTGCCGCCCGTCGAACTGGCGGATGACGCGCTGCCAGGTACGTCGGCCGGTTGACGTGCCCTATCGCTGACGTCGAGGAGTGGTCGACGTGTCCCGGGGCGCGGCCGGTGGGATCGTGTCGTCGGCGGGCGTCACCGTGAACCACGATGGCCCGCGTCGTCGATTTCCGGCCGGACCCCCGCCGCCGTACGATAAGCGGTGGCCCGCAGCGTGCTTGCACGTGAACGGCAAATTCGCGCGTCCGTCCTCGTCACGAGTTCCGGCTCCGAACGGGGCGCCACCCACGGCAGTGGCGCGGCATCGTCGTCCATCGCGGATGACGGCGTCCGCGTCCGGGGGTGGCGTAGGGCGCTAGGCAGGTGGCGAGGCATCCCCGGCCAGTCACCGACGTAACTGACAACCCACAGCACTGAGGAGAGATGACGATGGCCGTCGTCACCATGCGCCAGCTCTTGGAGAGCGGCGTCCACTTCGGGCACCAGACCCGCCGGTGGAACCCGAAGATGAAGCGCTTCATCATGACCGAGCGCAACGGCATCTACATCATCGACCTGCACCAGTCGGTGACGTACATCAACAACGCCTACGAGTTCGTCAAGGAGACGGTTGCTCACGGCGGCACCATCCTGTTCGTCGGCACCAAACGTCAGGCCCAGGAGCCGGTCGCGGAGCAGGCGAGTCGGGTGGGGATGCCGTACGTCAACCACCGCTGGCTCGGCGGGATGCTCACCAACTTCCAGACCATCTCGAAGCGACTCACCCGGCTCAAGGAACTCGAGGAGATCGATTTCGACGATGTCGCCGGCAGCGGTCGCACGAAGAAGGAGTTGCTGATTCTCCAGCGTGAGAAGGACAAACTGGACAAAACCCTCGGCGGCATCCGGTCGATGAGCCGCGTGCCTTCCGCGGTGTGGATCGTCGATACCAAGAAGGAGCACCTCGCGGTTGACGAGGCGCGCAAGCTCGGCCTGCCGGTGATCGCCATCCTCGACACGAACTGCGACCCCGACGAGGTCGACTACAAGATCCCGGGCAACGACGACGCGATCCGGTCGGTCACGTTGCTCACCCGGGTGGTCGCCGACGCGGTCGCCGAGGGCCTCATCGCCCGGTCGGGTGGCGCCGCGGCTGCCACTGGTGGGGAGGAGCGGCCCACCGAGGAGCCGCTGCCGGAGTGGGAGCGCGAGTTGCTCGCCGGGGAGGCGGCCCAGGCCGCGCCAGCGGTGCCTGCCGACGCGGCTGACACTCCGGACGTGTCGGATGCCGCCGAGGCTCCGGACGTGTCGGATGCCGCCGAGGCTCCGGACGTGTCGGATGCCGCCGAGGCTCCGGACGTGTCGGATGCCGCCGAGGCTCCGGGTGCCGCTGACACTCCAGACGCGATCGACGCTCCGGATGCCGCGGAGGCTCCAGACGCGACTGACGCCCCGGATGCCGCCGACGCCGAGCCGGTCTCGGCCGAGCAGGCCTGAGCTGCCCGGTCCATCCCCACCCCCGATACGAGAGAAGAGCGACAAACGACTCATGGCGAACTACACCGCCGCTGACATCAAGGCGCTTCGTGAGAAGACCGCCGCGGGAATGATGGACGTCAAGAAGGCTCTTGACGAGGCCGACGGCGACCTGGCCAAAGCCGAAGAGATCCTCCGGGTCAAGGGTCAGAAGGGCGTCACCAAGCGTGAGGGCCGGACGGCATCCAACGGACTCATCGCCGCCCAGGCGTCCGATGGTGCGGGCACGCTGGTCGAGGTGCTGTGCGAGACGGACTTCGTCGCCAAAGGCGAGCGATTTGTCGCGCTCGCCGGTGAGGTGCTCGCCCAGGCGGTGAGCACCAAGGCTGCCGACGCGGACGCACTGCTCGGGTCGAGCCTCGGTGACGGCCGCACCGTCAAGGAACTCCTCGACGAGGCGAATGCCACCATCGGCGAGAAGATCGAGGTCAAGCGGGTCGCTCGGCTTGAGGGCGAGCATGTCGTCTCCTACTTGCACAAGACCAGCCCGGACCTGCCGGCGCAGATCGGTGTCATCGTGGCGACGACGGGCGGCGGCGGCGCCATCGCGCGGGATGTCGCGATGCACGTCGCGGCGTTCGCGCCGTCGGTGCTGCGGCGCGAGGAGATCGACGACGCCACCGTCGAGCAGGAGCGCCGGGTTGCCGAGGCCACCGCGAAGGAGGAGGGCAAGCCCGAGGCTGCGCTGGCGAAGATCGTCGAGGGCCGCGTAGGTGGCTTTTTCAAGGAGAACGTCCTGCTCGAGCAGCCGTTCGCCAAAGAGCCGAAGAAGACCGTCGCGAAGGTGCTCGAGGAGAGCGGCGCGCAGGCGACCGCTTTCGCCCGCTTCCGCGTCGGGGCGTAGCACCGTCCCGCATCAGATGCCGTCCGCCCTGCTGGGGCGGGCGGCATCCGTACGTGGTGGCGGTCGCTTTCCGACACGTGGCCGAGGACTCGGTTGGCGTGCGTAGGGCCGGGGCCACAACTGCGCGACCCGACCCGCTGCCTGTGCCTGACTACCGTGCCGGGTGGGCCGCGGCTCTCGTCCGGTGACCGGCTCGGCCGCTGCGGTGTCACACTGGGGCCAGGAGGTGATGGCGGTGGACGAGTACAGCACAACGGGATCTCCTTCGGAGAACAACGCCGAGCCTGCACCGAATGCCGGGTCTCTACCGGACCCCTGGTCTCTCCCGAATGGCGGCGCCGACAGGTCGCACGCCACGCTTGCCGAACGAGTTCACGTGGATCTCGCACGAGTGCGTCCGGAGGACATGGTGACCGGCCAGGATGCCGACCCACCCCCGGACCCCACCGGCGGTCGCGATACACAGGCCGAGTTCTTCATCCGCCACGTCGGGTGGTGACCTTGCCCTCGGCTGGTCCCCGGAATCGTTGGGTGGACCGTCATTCACCCGCTACGGATGCCGTGCTCGCCGTGGTTCTCACGGCGGTCTCTCTCGCGGGGCTGCCACCGACACCGCAGGTGGTCGGCGTCGTGGCTGGCGAACCGTCAGGGGCGACCGCCGGTCTCCTCGCCGCCGCCGGATGTCTGGTGGCGCTTCGCCGCCGGTACCCGCTGCCGGTGTGGATGGGGGTGGTCGTCATCGTGCTGGGTGCGGTGCCTGCGCTCGACTCGCCGGGACGTGGTCTCCCGCTCCTTATCGTCGCGCTATACACGGTGGCCGCACATGTCGGCCGCCGCGCCGCGGCGGCCGCCGGCGTGCTTACCGGGCTGGCTGCGTTCGGCGTCGTGGTGACCCGGTTCGACGTCGGGGCCGGCAACGCCCTCAGTTACGCCGCGGTCGCGTGGACGCTGCTTCCGGCGGCGGTCGGCGACGCGGTGCGCAGCGGCCGGGAGGTGCTCGCCGCCGCGGTCGATCGTGCCGAGCGGGCGGAAGCGACCCGCGAGGAGGAAGCCCGTCGACGGGTCGCCGAGGAACGGTTGCGGATCGGACGGGACCTGCACGATGTCGTCGCCCACCACGTGGCCACCATCACCGTGCACGCCGGCGTCGCCGAGCACCTGCTCACCGACGACCCGGTGGAGGCGGCCAGATCGATGCGGCATGTCCGGGAGGCGAGCACGCGAGCGCTGGAGGAGATGCATGCCCTCGTCGACGTGCTCCGTGAGACCCCCGCGGGCGTCCGGCCGCACGTTGAACCGGACTCTCCTGCACCGAGTCTCGCTGACCTCGACGTGCTCGTCGAGCGAGTCCGGGCCTCGGGCACTGCGGTGACTCATCGGCGGGCCGGCGCAGTCCCGCTGCTCGATGAGCTCACCGAGTTGCACCTCTACCGCATCGTCCAGGAGGCGCTCACTAACGCCGCCCGCCACGGCGCCGGTCCGGTCGAGCTCGAGACGGTCGGTGCGGCATCCGAACTGCGGGTCATGGTGCGGAACATCGTCGCCGCCGAGTCTGCTGCCCGTGGCGGGGACGGTGCGCTCAGCGAGAGCGGCGGGTACGGGCTGGTCGGGATGCGTGAACGAGCGGCGCTGCTCGGTGCGGACCTCACCGCGGGCGTCGACCACGGTGGTCGGCGGTGGGTGGTCGACGTCCGCGTCCCGGTTCCGGCGACTGAGATCGTCGGATGACGACCCGGGTGCTCCTCGCGGACGACCAGGCTCTGATCCGGGCCGGGTTCGCCGCGCTCGTGCGGTCGGCCCCGGACCTCGAGGTGGTGGGCGAGGCCGGCGACGGTGAGGTGGCGGTGGCGCTCACCCGCGAGTTACGCCCCGACGTCGTGCTCATGGACATCCGGATGCCGGTGCTCGACGGCATCCGGGCCACCGAACGTATCGCCGCCGACCCCGACCTCGCGGCCGTGCACGTCATCGTGCTCACCACGTTCGAGGCCGACGACTACGTGCTGGAGGCGCTGCGAGCCGGGGCTGCCGGCTTCCTCGGTAAGGATGTCGAGCCGGCCGCGTTCCTCGACGCCGTCCGGGTCGTGGCGGCGGGCGAGTCGCTGCTCTCGCCGAAGGCCACCCGCACCCTGATCGACCGGGTGCTCGCCGCGCCGCGCGCTCAGGCCGGCGCGGTCGACGTCCGGCTCGACGCCCTGACCGACCGGGAGCGGGAGGTGGTCACCCTGGTCGGGGAGGGGCTGGCCAACGACGAGATCGCGACCCGGCTGTTCCTCTCGCCGGCTACGGTCAAGACCCACGTCAACCGGGCGATGGCCAAGGTGCGCGCCCGCGATCGGGCCCAGCTCGTCGTGCTCGCCTACCAGACCGGCCTGGTGCGCACCGACCCGGCCGGATGACAACTCCTCGCCTCAGCCGGCGAGCGCCGTAACTCGCTCGGTACTCGCCGCCGACCGCTGCGCACCAGTCCAGGTCGCGGCCGCCATGACGGCGGGGACGTCGACCCGAGCCGGGGAAACCAGCCCGTCGGCCGCCGAGTTCCCCGCCGTCGATGACACGGGCGGCCGGGGATGCGGGTGCCTTGAGGTCTCCGGCCAGGTCGTCATCCGCATACCGCGACTGCGGTAGGAGCGGGACACCGCGCCACGGCGACGACGACTCGCGGCTCCGGGAGCGACTGTTGGGACAACGACCGGGAGAGCAGCTCCCGGCCTCGCATGGACGGAGCAGATGATGATCGAGGTCGTCGACCTGGTGAAGCGGTACGGATCTACAACAGCGGTGGACCGGATGACGTTCACCGCGCAGCCCGGCCGGGTCACCGGCTTCCTCGGCCCGAACGGCGCCGGCAAGTCGACGACGATGCGCGTCGTGCTGGGCCTGGACGCCCCCACCTCCGGCTACGCGAAGGTGGCCGGCCGGGATTACCGCCGCGACCCGGCGCCCATCACGACCATGGGCGCGCTGCTCGACGGCAAGTCTGTCGACAAGGCACGCAGCGCCCGCAACCACCTGCGGGCGGTGGCCGCCACCGTCGGCATCGGGAAGGCCCGGGTCGAGGAGGTCCTGGAGATCGTCGGCCTGGCTGCGGTGGCCGACCAGAAGGCCGGCGGGTTCTCGCTCGGCATGGGCCAGCGGCTCGGCATCGGCACGGCGCTGCTGGGCGACCCGGAGGTCGTCATGCTCGACGAGCCGGTCAACGGGCTCGACCCCGACGGCATCCTCTGGATCCGCGACCTGCTGCGTGGCCTGGCGCGGGAGGGCCGCACCGTGCTGCTCTCGAGCCACCTGATGAGCGAGATGGAACTGACCGCCGACCACCTCGTCGTCGTCGGCCAGGGCCAGGTGCTCGCCGATGAGCCGATGAGCGACTTCATCCGGCGCGCTTCCGCGGGCACGGTGCATGTCGAGACACCGCACGCCGAGGTGCTCTCCGCGGCGCTGGCCCGGGCTGGCGCCGCGGTGACCACTACCTCGGCGACGGCGATGGCCGTTGCCGGCGTCGACGCCAGCGTCGTCGGGGAGGTCGCGGCTGCACGCGGCGTCGTGCTGCATCGCCTCGCCGTGGACGCACCGTCGCTCGAGGAGGCGTTCATCGCGCTGACCCGCGACACGGTCGATTACCGCGGTCGCCCCACCGGCGCTGCGGCCTGACCGGTCCCCAAACGACACCCGGGAACGACACCCGCCGAACGCCATCCCGGGAACGACGCCCCGCCCGAATGACATCTCTCAAGGAGCCAGTGCTATGTCGACGACAACCAATCCCCATCCGAGCACCCCGCAGGCCGAGCGTATCGCCGCGCCCGGAGAGCCGCCCCGCTGGCCCGCTCGGCCCGACGGCCGCCACCGCATCACGTTCGTCCGGGTGGTGCGCAGCGAGTGGATCAAACTGGTCTCGGTGCGCTCGACCCTGTGGACCCTGCTCGCGTCCGCGGTTGTGCTGGTGGGTGTCGGCGCCATCGCCGCCTCCACCGCGACCGGTGCCACCGAGGGTGTCGCGCCCGGTGGCGGTCCCGGTCCGGGTGCGGCGCCCGGGTCGGACCCTCTCACGACCGTGCTCGCCGGTGCTACGCCGGCGGTGCTCATCCTCGGCATCCTGGGGGTCGTCGTCGGAGCGCGCGAGTACGGCTCGGGCATGGTGCGCACCACGATGACGGCGGTGCCGCGCCGCTGGACCGCGCTGCTCGCCCGGGTCGTGTCGTTCGTCGCCTTGGTCGGCCCGGTGGTGTTGCTCGCGACGGTCGGGGGCTGGGCCGTCGGTTCCGCACTGCTCGACGCGGGCGGTGAGCCGGTCGCCGCCTGGGGCGACGAGGGGGTGGCTCGCGCGGTCATCGGTACTGGTGTCTACCTCGTCGGAATGGCGCTGCTCGGCCTCGGGCTTGGTGTGCTGCTCCGCGGTCTCGGGGCCGCCATCGGCGGCTTCGCCGGTCTGGTCTTGGTGGTTCCCGGCCTGGGCGGGCTGCTTCTCCCGGACGACTGGCAGGGCGTGCTCGACTATCTGCCGTCTCAGGCGGCGACGTCGTTCACCACGCTGTCCGGTCCGTTCGCCCCCGGAGTCGGGGCCGCTGTGGTCGCTGCCTGGGTCCTCGCTGCCGTGGCCGCGGCATGGACCCGGCTGGTGCGGTGTGACGTGTGACGTGTGACCCGAGAGTGCCCGCCCGCTCACGACCGCGCCGGATGCCGGCCGCGCCCGGCCCAGCGTGGTCGGCATCCGCGTGTGACAGGATCGTCGGGACCCACCACCGTCGCAAGGAGCCCGCCGCGTGACCCAGATCCTGACCGAGGCGCCACCGTTACCCGGCCCTGCCGCGCATCCGCGTCGCGTCCTGCTCAAACTCTCCGGCGAGGCGTTCGGCGGTGGCGAGGTCGGCGTCGACCCCGAGGTCGTCCGCGGTGTGGCCCGCCAGATCGCCGTTGCCGCCGCCGACGGGGTCCAGGTCGCTGTCGTGGTCGGCGGCGGCAACTTCTTCCGCGGCGCCGAGTTGCAGCAGAAAGGGATGGAGCGCTCGCGGGCCGACTACATGGGCATGCTCGGCACGGTGATGAATTGCCTCGCCCTGCAGGACTTCCTGGAGAAGGAAGGGGTGGACACCCGCGTGCAGACCGCGATCACCATGGGGCAGGTGGCCGAGCCGTACATCCCGCGGCGGGCGATGCGCCACCTCGACAAGGGGCGGGTGGTCATTTTCGGCGCCGGGGCCGGGATGCCGTACTTCTCCACCGACACCGTCAGTGCGCAGCGTGCTCTGGAGATCCAATGCGACGTGGTGCTGATGAGCAAGAACGGCGTCGACGGCGTCTACGACTCCGACCCGCGCACCAACCCGGCCGCCCGCAAACTCGACCGGGTCACCTTCGCTGATGCGCTCCGCGGCCGTCTCGAGGTGGTCGATGCGGCAGCGTTCAGTCTGTGCATGGACAACCGGCTGCCGATGGTGGTCTTCGGCATGGAAGGCGACGGGAACATCACCCAGGCGCTGCGTGGCGAGCCGATCGGCACCGTGGTGTCCGCCTGACCGGCCGCGGCATCGGCACGACCGGCCCCGTTCGAGGTATCGCGGGCGCTCGTCGCCGACTTCGTGGCCGACCATGCCGGCGAGTGCGCCCCGCCGCGCTCGGCATCGCTTTGACACACTTGGCCTGCGCCGCCCGCCCTGGCGCCATCTGCGAAGGAGACCCGCGTCATGATCGACGAGACCTTGTTCGAGGCCGAGGAAAAGATGGAGAAGGCCGTCGACGTCGCCAAGGAGAACTTCGCCGGCATCCGCACCGGGCGTGCGCACCCGGGGATCTTCCAGAAGTTGCTCGTCGACTACTACGGGGCACCCACGCCGCTGCAGCAGCTTGCGTCGTTCCAGACACCGGAGGCGCGCACCATCATCATCAGCCCGTTCGACAAGGGCTCCATGCACGCCATCGAGAAGGCCATCCAGCAGGCCGACCTCGGCGTGAACCCGAGCAACGACGGCACGATCATCCGTTGCGTGATGCCGCAACTCACCGAGGAACGGCGCAAAGAGTACGTGCGGATGGCGCATCACCAGGCCGAGGACGCCCGGGTCTCGGTCCGCAACGTCCGGCGGCACGCCAAGACCACGCTCGAGCGTCTGGTCAAGGACGGTGAGGTCGGCGAGGATGACGGCGTGCGCGCCGAGAAGGAACTCGACTCGGTCACCAAGCGGCACGTGGACCAGATTGACGACCTGCTGCAGCGCAAAGAGGCCGAGTTGCTCGAGGTCTGATCCGCACCAGGCACACTGAGGCGATGACGGACCTCCCGATCGACCCCGCTCGTCGTGGCCGAGCCGCTGGTCATGCCCGGGTACCCGGGCACGGTCGTTCCGCCGAGCATGGTCGCCCGGCTGGTCATGCTCGTCCCACCGAACGTGGTAGTCCCGCTGGTCATGCTCGGCCCGCCGACGAGCGACCGGCCGGCACGCCCCGCGGCGGTCGCAATCTTCCCGCTGCTATCGGGGTCGGTCTGTTGCTGGGTGGCCTGGTGGCCGGCACGTTGCTTCTCGACGCGCGAGCCTTCCTCGTCGTGGTCATCGGCGCGGTCGTCATCGGCGTGCTCGAGTTGCGCCGGGCCTTGGCGGCCCAGGGAACCACCGTCCCGGTGGTCCCGCTCCTGCTCGGCACCGTCGGGATGCTCGGGTCGGCCTACCTGCGTGGTGCGGAGGCGCTGGTGCTCACGTTCGGCCTCACCCTGGTCGGGCTGTTGGTGTGGCGGGCCGCAGACGGGCTCGGGGGAGCGGCTCGCGACCTCGCGTCATCCGCCCTGCTGATGTTCTACCCGGTGTTCCTCGCCGGCTTCACGGCGCTGATGCTCGCGCTGCCCGACGGCCGTCAACGGGTGGCGACGTTCATCGTGGTTGCGGTCTGCTCGGACATCGGCGGCTATGCGGTGGGCGCCTCGCTCGGTCGGCATCCGATGGCTCCATCGCTGAGCCCGAAGAAGTCCTGGGAGGGCTTCGCCGGCTCGGTCCTGGCGTGTACCGCAGTCGGTGCGGTCGCTGTGCCGCAGTTGCTCGGAGGGCTGTGGTGGGCCGGGGCTCTGCTGGGTGCGGTCACCGCAGCAGTGGCCACGGTGGGCGACCTGGTCGAGTCCAGCATCAAGCGCGACCTCGGTGTGAAGGACCTGGGGGCGGTGCTTCCTGGGCACGGTGGCCTGATGGACCGGCTCGACTCGTTGGTTGTCGTGGCGCCGTTCGCCCACGTGCTGCTCCTGGTGTTCGTGCCACTCGGCTGAACGGCCACGGTGCGAGCACAGCGCGCCGCGAGGACCGGCGCCACGCCATCCGTCTCGCCCCGGGGCCCGCCCGGGGGTCCGTCAACTCGCGTCGCGCCGGATGCCGAGTAGGTGGTCCAGATACGGTGTCGCCGCCAGGTCGACGGTGCCGTCGGTACGTTCCTCAGTGAGCCGGGTGATGCGCCTGTCCAGCCAGTGGAACGTGTGCGGCGACAGTGGGCCGGCCCCGTCGGCGTACAGCGACTGAGCGTAGGTCGGTACCAACTCGAGCGCGTCGCGGGTCGCCTGCGGCGTGGAGCACGGCTGGATGATGATCGCGTGCCGGTAGGGCACGGCGAAGACGAAGCCGCCGACGGCGTCGGACTGCGGCAGCAGCCGGCGGACGACAAGGTCGAGGAACCGGGCGAACGAGGCGG
>JBOFJB010000440.1:0-7177 GCA_051650465.1 Dermatophilaceae bacterium
TGGAGCGGGTCAACTGCCCATTCCCGGACGCGTCGAACGTCTGAGTCAGATCCCCCAACGTCGTCGGGTTCGCGACCGCGTCGTGCCCGAACACCTGGGTACCGGCGTTCTTCACCCGATGCGTCGCCGAGTACCCGTAGGCCACGCCCGACCCAGGCGCCGTGGCGCCGGTGCCGGTCTCGCCGGCGACCTGGTCATAGTCGTTCCGGGTCCACGACAGCGCCGCGGTATCGGTACCGCCTGGTGTGGTGATCTTGGTGCCGGCGAACCGGTCCAGAGTGTCGAACGTGTTCCTCATCGTCGCCCCACCCGGCAGACCCGTCGTGGTCTGGTTACCGGCGGTGTCGTACCCGAACGTCGTCGTCCGGCCCCCACCAGCGGAGCCGTCGTTCACCGACGTCATCCGCCCGGCACCGTCGAAGCCGCGGGTCACCACCCGCCCACTCGGATACGTGATCCCCGTAGCCAGGCCGGTCTTGTCCCGGGCATACCCCACCGTGCGGGCACCGGCCACGACCTGGGTGAGGTCACCGACATCCGAGTAGGTGTACGTGGTGGTCCCCGTCGGGTCCGTCATCGACGCCCGCGCCCCATCCGGGTGGTACGTGTACGACGTCGGGCCCGGGACACCAGTGGAGTGAGTGACCGACTTCAACCGGCCGTCGTCGAAATACCCCACCGTCGTGAACTTCCCGTCCGGGCGGGTCACCTTCTCGACCCGCCCATCCAGGCGGTGCGTCGACCGGGTCAACCGCCCACCCGGCTCGGACAACCCGACCATCCGGCCCAGCCCGGTGAAGTACCGGATGGTGACCTTCCCCGCCGCATCCGTCGTGGTGTCGCAATACTTCGCCACCCCCGTGAGCGCGCTCGCGGTACACGGCGCGGTGCCGTAGCCGATGTCATAGCCGTAACCGGTGGTGAGCTTCTCCGTCGTGTCCTGCGCCGACACACTCGACAGCACACGGCCACTGACGTCGTAGGTGGCGGTGTCCACCCCACCAGTAGCGGTGCTACCCGGCCCAGCTCGCCTGGTGAGGTTGCCGTCGACGTCATAGTCATAAGTGGTGGTGCGCCCATCGGCGCCGGTCACCGACCGTGGCTGCCCCGCCGCATCGACCACCATCGACGACACGTTCGCCGGTGGCGCCGTGAAAGATGCCGGGCAGCGGGTACCTGACGCATACCGGCCCGGCGCCACCCCACACACCTGCTCCCCCGCAGCGTTGTACCCCGCCTGCGCCGTCAGGTTCTGCTGCCCGTTCGGGTACACCGACGTCGTAGCGGTGTTGCCGTGCGCGTCATACGTGACGTCAGTCCGGCGACCCTCCGCATCAGTGACCCGGGTGACATCACCCGGATGCACCGGGTCGCCGTAGGTGTACGTCGTGGCGTTCCCAGCCGCGTCGGTCACCGTCGTCGGGTTCCCCCGCGCGTCGTACACCCACGACGTGGTCTTCCCGGTCGGCAACGTCGCCGACGCGATCGTGCCATCCGCGTTGAACGCCGCCGTCCATGTCTTGCCCGGGGCGCCGTCGACGGGTGGCTCGGTTGTCCTCGTGACGTTGCCGTACGCGTCGTACTCGAAGGTGCGGACCTTCCCCAACGGGTCGGTCTCTTTCACCACTTTGAACAGGTTCGGGTCGTACTCCCACCTCGTCGTCGCCGCCTGCGACGTCCCGACATCCGTGGTCACCCGCACCGGCGTCATCGACTGATAGACGTACTCCGTCTTCGTGTACGGACCGGTGACCGTAGTCGTCAACCCGTCCTTGAATGCCGGGTCGTCCTCGGATGCCGGAGCGTTCTCATAGGCGAAAGACGTGACCAAGCCGTCGGTGTCGGTCTGCTTCGACACCCGCCGCTCGGTGTCGTAATCGGTACTCACCGTCCCCCCACGCGGGAACGTCATCGTCCGCAACAGGTGACTCGACCCGTCATACGTGAACGACGTCGAGCGGTTCAGCGGATCCTTCACCGACGCGAGCGTCCCGTCGGGGTGATACGTGTACGTCCAGGTACGACCCAACGGGCCAACCACCGACGACACCCGCGCCCCGGTCCCGACCCCGGTCCAGGTGAAGGACAACGCCCGACCGGCGGAGTCGGTGACCGTAGCCAACCTGCCGTTCGCGTACCCCAACGTGGTGGACTCCCCGTTACGGTCAGTCACCTCCTGCAGCACCCCGGCAGCGTCGAAGGTGTACGTGGTCCGGTCGCGGGTGTCAGTGAGGATGAAGGTGCCGCCGGGGCCGGCGTCGAGTTCGGCGTGGACCCGCGGCGGTGCCCAATACCCACTGTCGTTCTTCGTGAATGTCACCCGGGAGTTGTTGCCGTCCACCACCGTCACCGTGGTCACCCCGGAGGCCGTGTCGGTGACGGTCTCCAGCCGTGTCTCCAGGTTGCTGCTCCACCCGAACCCGAACATCCCCGCCTCGGACGCCGCCGCCGAAGAATACGTCCGAGACAACTCTAACCCCGGCCCACGCCCCGGCACCACGACATCACTGAACGTGTGCCAGAACACCCCCGTCGCGGTATTCACCGGCTGCCCCACCGAGCACGGCGCATCACACGACTCAAACTTCGACGGCGCCCCACCCTGAGACTTCTTCAACTCCCTCAACAGTTTCCGGGCCGCGTCGCCGCTGACCAACGTGTCACCAGACTCCATCACCACCGAATACGTCGGATCCGGCAACGGATGCTGCGCGGTCGCGCTGCTCACTGCTACTACCATCGGCGCGCCCACCTGCGACGGGGACAGCGAACAACTCAGCCCGTCACCGCACGTCCTGATCCAACTGCTGGATCGGCCGAGCTTGGTCGTGTCGTAGATCGATATATGAACATATGGATTGCTGGGTATACCAATGTCGTAGTTCCACCTCGCGGTGGTGCCGTCGAAGGTCACCTTCCATGGCGGCGCAATATAGGGTTCAGTAATGACGAGTATTTCGGATCTGGCGATCGATCCGAAATACTCCGGAATGCCCGGTCCTAACCTAACCACTGCGACAAACTTACCTTGGTATGCATGCGGCAGCGCATCAATCGTGACCGAGGAGTTGTAGGTTACAGATTTGTCGACTCGGACGGGTTCGTATGCATCTTTTTCGTATATCGCTGTGTTGCCTCCGACCTTCCCCGGCAGATAGTTTGTCGTTGCCGTCAATCGGATAGACGTCGGGATATTCAGGTCCCGCGTCATTGAGATGGCCCACGCTGGAGCGTCCAGATAAGGCAATTCGCCGACTTTCGACCCCGCGGCAACCGCCGCGTAAAAGTCGGGCGGGTCGACGACGGTCGTGACCACCGCCACATATACCGGCTCTTTCGCCGCCGGGGTCGTCGGGCCGAACCGGCACGTTGTCGACCCGACCGGGCACGGCGAGTAGTTCTCGGTCTGGATCAGCTCCGTCCCGCGAAAGCGACGCCCCACCTCGTACACAACCGCCTTCTCACCCGCAGCCAGCGGCCGACTCAACGACACCGTGAACTTCAACTCATACCCCGGATCCGGCCCGAACTTCTCATGCACCACGTTCGTGATCGGCCCAGGACCCACATCCAGCGTCGGCGCCGCCCGAACACCTGACGACGGCGCCGAGGTCACCCTCGACGACGACGTAGCCGAGGGCACCACCGAGGTCGCCGACCCCGCCGCCACAGCGCCCTGCACGCTCGCCGGCGCCCGACCGCCGAGAGTCGCGACGGACGTACCGGCAGCCACCGCGCCAGTCGTCGCGGCCTGGGCGACCTGCGCTGCACCCAGCACCACCGTCACCGCCGCGACCAAGACCGCCGACAACCACCGCCGACACCAGCCCCCCACCGCGCCAGAGCGGACACTCACAACGACTCGCGCAGACACCACAAACTCCAACCCGACGGGAACACGCCACCCCCGACGGGAGGCCAACGACCGCGAATGTAGAACCCGCGCAACGCCATCCACCCACGAACGACCGCCACCTCAGCCGTTCGGCCACCCACCATCAACCGAACAGCGTTGCGGCACAACCATTGTCGGCGCATCAACCCGACCGGCACCAGAACCCGACCGGCCGCGCACCCACCGCCGGCCCGCTAACGCCCGCGGACCGGCACGTGGGTGCGCGGCGCCATCCGCGGACCTCGGCGCGGCCGATGGTGGCCGCCGAGTTCGAGCAGCCGCTGCACCCGGTACCGGTGCCCCGCGTACGGTTCGAGCACCTCGGCCATCGCGGCGTCGTCGCCCGGCGTCCCGGTGAGCGCCCAGGTGACGTCCTTCGCTACGTGGTAGTCGCCGAAACTGACCTCGTCGGCCAGGCCCAGCGCTCGCTGCGCCACCTCGGCCCACGTCCAGTGCCCGACCCCCGGAAGCGCGGTCAGTCGAGCCCGCGCGTCATCCGGGGACAGCGAGGCACATTCCTCGATCCGGCCCGCGTGACCCATCGCCCGCACCACCGTGCGGGAACGCCCCGGATCCACCCCGGCCTGGAGCCACTCCCACGACGGCACCGCCGCCCAACCCGCCGCATCCGGTGGGACCATCAGCCCGAGTGCCGCACCCGGCCCCGGCGCCGGCGACCCGAACCGGCGCACCAGGCGCCGATAGCCGGCGAACGCCTCCTTACCGGTGACCTTCTGCTCGATCACCGACGCCACCAGGCACTGCACGACCAGCCGGCTGCGCGGCACCCGCCACCCAGGCCACCGCCGCCACTCCTGGGCGACCAGCGGATGACGCGCGCCGAACCCGCGGATGTCATCGGCCTCACCGACCAGTTCGGGGACGCCGTCGAGCGCCCACTGCGCGCCGCTCCCCCACGCGGTCGCGACGACCTCGGCGGGCTGCGGCGCCTCCAGCCGCAGCGTCGCCGGCCCGGCCGGGGTCTGCCACGCGAACCACCACCCGCCCGCGTCACGCCGGCTGGTGGGGTCGCCACCACCCCGACGGAACGTGCCGAGCACCGCACCGAGCGGCACCGGACGCGACACCCCGACTCGGCGACCCACGCCGGATGACGACCGCCCCGGCTCCCGCACCGCGGGTCAGCCCCCGCGCCGGAACGTCAGCAGGATGAAGGTGTAGTCCAGGCCCACCCGGCGCCAGTGCACCGGCCGCTGCGGATGGGTCAGCGCACCCGGCGCGTCGAGATCACCGACGAGGTCGAGGCCGTGTGCCGCGGCATCCGCGACGAACGTCCGGATGTCGTCCGGACCGAAGATGCGCACCGGCGCCCCGTACGCCGTGACCCCGCTGGTGTCCGGCGGCTCCTGGTCGTAGTCGGTCGAGACGCACAGCACCCCGCCCGGGGTGAGCAGCCGAGCGGCCTCGGCGAGAAACCGACCGAGCGGGACCCCGTGCTCGACCACCGACATACAGGTCAGCGCGTCGACGGACCGGTCCGGGTAGCCGGTGGCGGTGACATCGCCATGCTCGAACCGGACCCCGTCGCGGGACACCGGGCGGGTGAACTCGAGGTTGATGCCGCGCAGCGCCCCGGGACGGCCGCCCAGGCCGTACAACCGAAGCCACGGCAGCACGCTCGAGTACCGCGCGGCGCCGGCGTC
Source organism: Dermatophilaceae bacterium (assembly GCA_051650465.1). Lineage (GTDB taxonomy): Bacteria > Actinomycetota > Actinomycetes > Actinomycetales > Dermatophilaceae > JBOFLG01. Next base: position 5,560 of record JBOFJB010000440.1, read on the forward strand.
GAGCACGGTGATGCCGCGGCCGCGCTCCGCGGCCAGCCCGAGCACGGCACCGACCGCACCCGCGGCATCCCAGTTCTTCGGCCGGTCATGGTGCAGCGGCAGACCGGCCGAGCGGGCCTCCTCGACGGCAGTGCGCCAGCCGGCCTCGTCCTGAAGGACCGCCGTCGGCGCCACCGAGCGAAGCGTGGGCCGCACCAACCCGCGCCGGGCGGCCACCCGCCGACGCACTGCGACCCGCCACCACAACACCCGCTCGGCGAGCACCTTCCCGGCCGCGAGCACCCGGCCGCCCGGGGGCGCGGCGACCTGCGCCGGAGTGGTGGGCTTGTGCACCGCGCCACTGTAGAACGCCCGGACCACCAGCGGCCGGCGGCTACCGGCCGGCGGCTACCGGCCGGCGGCTACCGGCCGGCGGCTACTCGCCGGCGCCGACCCCGCCGGCGCCGACCAGGCCGTGCCGCCGGTCCCACCACCAGGCCCCGGCCGCGAGCAGCAGGTCGACGACCACAGCGAGGAAGCGCACCACGACGACCACCGCGGTCGCCGCCGCTGCCGACATCATGGTGGCGAGAGCCACCGCGAGCATCGCATCACGCACCCCGAGCCCGGCCGGGAGGACGACCGCGAGCATCCCGGCGACCGACGCCAGGGCGAACCCGCAGACACAGACCAGGAGCAGCCGAGCCGCCGGGGCGTCCGGCGCGAGGGACCGGGCCAGGACCCACACCGGCGCCGCGGACGTCACCCAGGCGCCGATCACCGCGGCCATGCACCGCAGCACCGCACCGCCACTGAGTTCGTGTTCCAGCGGTGGCCGCCGGATAAGCCGGAGCCCCACCGCGATGCCCCAATTGAGCAGCGGCGGCCAGGCGATCACGACGGCGAGGCCGAGCGCCGCGAGACCCCACCACGGCGACGCGGCGCGGCCGCTCAGGTCGAGGACGACCGGCACGGCCGGCACCGACACCACCCCGCCGCCGAGCACGGAGAGCCCGAGCATCGCCATCCCGGCGACCGCCATCCGCCGGCGCGGCACGTGCAGGCGGCGGCCCATCTCGGTCTGCACGACGACCGTCCACACCGAACCGGGCAGGTATTTGCCGAGCTGGCCGACGAGGAACACGCCCGCTGCGGTCGGTACCGGTAGCCGCGTACCGAGGTCCGTCAGCAGGGTGCGCCAGCCCAGCGTGGTGAGCATTGGCGGCGCCAACGCGAGCACGGACGCCGCGGCGAGCGGGGCGGCATCCAACCGGGCGAGTTCGGCGGACACCTCCGGCCAACTGCGCCACAAGGTCGCGGCGATGGCCACCAGCACCGCGGCGAGCAGGAGGTACCGCAGCACGCCGAACACGCGCGCGCCCCGGCCGCGCCGCTGCTGCGGTGCTGCGTCACCAGAGACGGAGGTCGGCGGCATCGTGCTCACCGGCGCCGGAAGGTCAGGCGGAGCACCGCGTACGCCGTCGCGTCGGACGGGCGCGCCAACCGGCGCGCTTGCGTCATCCGGGCCAGGACGTCACCGTCGAGGTCGCCGACGAGCACCAGGCCCCGGTCACCGGCACGGGCGAGGATGCCGAACACGTCCGCCGGTCGCACGGCGAAGTCGGGGTCGTCGTCGCCG
>JBOFJB010000441.1:0-19553 GCA_051650465.1 Dermatophilaceae bacterium
TGGCGTACCACGATGAGACCCTGCCCGCGGAGCCGGCGAAGACGGCGCACTTCTGCTCGATGTGCGGCCCGAAGTTCTGCTCGATGCGGATCAGCCAGGACATCCGCGACGCCTACGGCTCGGCGGCGGATCAGCGCGCGATCGCCGAGCAGGGGATGGCGGCCAAGGCCCGGGAGTTCGTCGAGCTCGGCGCCACGGTGTACCTGCCGGAGTCTGCTCCCGAGGCAACGCGATGAGTACCGCTACTGGTCGACCGAGCAACGCTGGCGACCGACTGAGCGGCGGTGGCGACCGACTGAGTGGACGACCGGCGGTGCGCGCCGGGGTGTTCGGAAACTACGTCGACCAGATCAATATCTTCCTTCCGGTCGTGGCGCTGGCCCCGGCGATCACCACCCTGGCCGGGCCGCACGCGGGCGTCACCACCGGTGCCCTGGTGATCGTCGCCACGCTCCTGGGTCGACCGGTCGGGTCGATGATCTTCGGCCAGGTCGCCGACCGGCTCGGGCGGACCACGACGACGAAGGTGGCCATTGCTGGCACGGCCGTGTGCAGCCTCGGCGTCGCGGCGGTTCCTGGGCACGAGGCGATCGGCAGTTGGGCGATCGCGGCCGTCATCGCACTGCGCTTCGTCGGTGGTGCCTTCCTCGCCGGGGAGTACACCGCAGCCATCCCGCTCGCCATGGAGTGGTCGGCGCCCCGGCGCCGGGGGCTGGTCTCCGGTCTCATCATGTCGATGTCGCCGCTGGCCCAGTCGACGATCGCGTTCACGACGGCGGGCCTCATCGCCGCCGTCGGCGCAGACGACTACGCCGCCGGGGTGTGGCGGATCCCGTTCGTCGCCGGCGGTCTGGCAAGCCTCGCGCTCCTCGCCTACTACTCGTCCCAGGTCCGCGACGCCCCCGAGGTCACCGACCAGCGCCGGGCCGCGGATGCGCGCCGCTGGCGCGTCGGTGAGCGGCTCCGGGACGTGCTCAGCGGGCCCCAGGCGGCGCCGTTCTGGCAGGTGTTCGGGCTGATGACCGGCCTGTGGCTGATGACCAACATGGTCGTCATCGTTCTCGCCGGCCGGCTCGCGAGCGACCTCGGTCTCGCCGGCGGCCAGGTCGCGGTCGTCATGGGAGTGGCCACCATCATCCAGGCCGTCGTCATGGCGGGCACCGGGCAGTTGTCCTCACTGCTGGGGCGGCGCCGGTTCTTCACGGCCTGGGGGGTGTTGGCTGCAGCGGCCGGCCCGCTGCTGTGGCTGGGCACGCTCGGGCACGGCGTCATCCCGGTGGTGGTCGGGGTCGCGCTGCTGCAGGTGCTCACCGTCTGCGGCTACGGCCCGGTGGGCGCCTACCTCTGCGAGCGGTTCCCTGCGGACGTCCGCTCGACCGGGTACGGGACGGCCTATTCGCTCTCCATCGTGGCTCCGGCGCTGTGGCCGTGGTGGCTGCCGGCGCTGGAGTCGTTCGTCGGTCGCCCGGCGGCGGTACCCGCGGTGCTCGTGGCCGGTGGCCTGCTCGTGGCCGGCGGGGGCGCCCTCGGCCCACGCCTCTCCCCAGCCGACCTGGACCGCCCGGTAGAGGATGTCGCTCGGCCGCCAGAACCTGCTGCGCCGCAACCGCAGCCGGCAGCGCCGCTCGCGGCCGGAGCAAGATCGGCTACGGGTGGTTGACCGGCTCCGGGGGGAGGTCCGGCTCGCGGTGGCCACCCTCCGCGAGCGGGCTCCGCTGGTCCATGGCATCTGCGGCACCGCAACCCAGGGGATCGTCGCCGACGGACTGCTGGCCGCCGGTGCCCGCCCGATGCTCACCGCGACCCGGGAGGAGGCGCCGACCCTGGTCACGGTCGCCGACGCGCTCCTGGTCAACCTCGGTTCGCTCACCTCGGACGCCCGGTCGGCAGCCATCCCGACGGTGCTTGCGGCACAGCAGTATTCGGTCCCCTGGGTGCTCGACCCGGTGGCGGTGGGGGTGGCGCCGGTGCGCACCCCCCTGGCCCGAGCGCTGCTCGCCCACCGGCCGGATGCCGTGCGCGGCAACGCCTCGGAGATCCGCACCCTCGCGGACGGCTCGGCGCCGGCGACGCGGGGGCGTGGTGCCGACAGCACCTCGGCCCCGGATCGGGCGGCGGAGGCGGCCCGTCGGATCGCCGCCGCGCACGGATGTGTGGTCGCGGTCTCCGGGCCGGTCGACCTCGTCACCGACGGCGACGCGACGGTCCGGGTCGCGAACGGTACCCCGCTGCTCACGCGGGTCAGCGGCACCGGCTGCCTGCTCGGTGCGCTCACGGCGGCAATGCTCGCCGCGGCGAGCCCGTCGGGGGAGGAGCCCGGCGAGATCACCGCGTTGGGTGCCGTGGTCGCCGCGACGGCGTTGCTGACCGTGGCGGCGGAGCGCGCCGTGGGCAGCGGCCCCGGAACCTTTCGGGTGGGCCTGCTCGACTCGCTGGCAGGCGTGAGCCCGGACCAGGTGGCCGACGGGGCAGACCTGGCGTGGGCCTGATCGACTGGCGGCTGCACGTCATCACGGCGGGTCTCGGGGCGCCGACCGTCGCGGCGGCCGCGGCGGCCGCACGTGCCGGCGCCGGCATCGTCCAGGTCCGTAGCAAGCCGGTGAGTACCGAGGACTTGCTCGAGCTGGTGCTCCAGGTCGCGGACGCGGTGGCTGCGGAGGCGATGTGCACCAGAGTCGTCGTCAACGACCGGGTCGACGTCGCCGCCACGGCGCGGCGGCGGGGTGCCGAGGTGCACGGCGTGCACCTCGGGCAACAGGATGCCGCCGTTGCCGACGCCCGTGCCGTGCTCGGCCCGAGAGCGCTCGTCGGTCTCACCGCCGGCACCCTGGCCTATGTCCGTGAGGCCGAAGGGCGTCGAGGTGCGCATCGCCCCGACTATCTGGGCGCTGGGCCCTGCCGCCGGACTCCGACGAAGGATGTGGGGAGAACACCCATCGGCGTTCGGGGGTACCGCGTGCTCATCGACGCGACGTCGCTCCCGGTCCTCGCCGTGGGTGGCGTGCGGCGGGATGACGTCGCGGGCCTTGCCGGTGCCGGGGTGGCCGGGGTGGCCGTCGTCCGCGAGGTCATGGCGGCGGTCGACCCGGGAGTTGCCGCCGCCGGCATCCTCGCGGCGTGGGGCTGATGTCGCTCGGCAGCAGCTTGTCGCGAGGTCAGTTCCAGGGGTCCTTGTCGTCGTCGTCGGCGGACGCGACCGGAGCGGCGGCCGGCGGTTCGTCCCAGGGGTCGGGTTCGGTGTCGGGTTCGGTGTCGGCCTTGGCGGGTTCGGATGGGGTGGATGCCGCGGGGGGTTCGTCCCAGGGGTCGGGTTCGGTGTCGGCCTTGGCGGGTTCGGATGGTGTTGTGGCGGCCGGCGGTTCGTCCCAGGGGTCGGGGTCTGCGGTGGTCGCTGTCGCTGCCGTAACGGCCGCCGCTGCCACGGCCTGGGCCGGCTCGGGGCTGGCGGGCGCGCCGGGTGGCGGCGAGGCGTCCGGCGACGGAGCGTCATCCGGCGCCTCGGTATGCCCCCGCCGCACCGCGGCCAAAAGCATCTGCGCCACGTCGACGACCTCGACCGACTCGCCGCGGCCGTCGTCCTGAGCCGCCGTGACCCCGTCGGAGATCATCACCCGGCAGAACGGGCAGCCGATCGCGATCCGTTCGGCGCCGGTGGCCAGCGCCTCCTCGGTGCGGTTCGTGGTGATGCGGGTGCCGAGCTTCTCCTCCATCCACATCCGGGCGCCACCGGCTCCACAGCAGAACGATCGCTCCCCGGTGCGCGGCATCTCGCGCAGTTCGACCCCGGGTAGTGCGCCGATCAGTTCACGCGGCGGGGCATACACCCCGTTGTGTCGGCCGAGGTAGCACGGGTCGTGGTAGGTGACCGTGGAGGCGGATGATGCGGCATCGCGCGCCGTCGAGGTGGCCGGCTCGGCTGCCGGTCGCGCTACCGGGACGAGCTTCTGCTCGCGCACCAGCCGGTTGAGCAACTGGGTGTGGTGCACCACCTCGTACGACCCGCCGAACTGGGCGTACTCGTTGCGAATCGTGTTGAAGCAGTGGGCACACGTGACCACGACCTTGGTGACCCCGAATTCGCCGAACGTCGCCACGTTCTGCTGCGCGAGGGTCTGGAAAAGCAGTTCGTTACCGGCCCGACGCGCGGCGTCACCGGTGCAGGTCTCGCCGTCGCCGAGCACCGCGAACGAGACCCCGGCCGCGTCGAGCAGTTCGGCGACCGCACGCGTGGTCTTCTTCGCGCGGTCCTCGTAGGCCCCGGCGCAGCCCACCCAGAACAGCCACTCGACCTCCGCCGCCGACTCGACGTCCTGCCCGAGCACCTTGACGGGGAACGGGAGGTCCTTGGCCCAGTCGAGCCGGGCCCGTGCCCCCATCCCCCACGGGTTGCCCTTGCCCTCGAGGTTCTTGAACAGACCCCCCAACTCCGACGGGAACGCGGACTCGATGAGCGTCTGGTATCGCCGCATGTCGATGATGTGGTCGACGTGTTCGATGTCGACCGGGCACTGCTCCACGCAGGCGCCGCAGGTGGTGCACGACCACAACACGTCGGCGTCGATGACGGCGTCTGGCCCGTGCGGGGTGTACGCGCCGAGCGGCGACTCGGGTGGGTATCCCGTCGCTCCCACGAGCGGAACATCGACCAGGCCGGATGCCGCACCGTCACCCGCCGCCCCCCGCCCACCGCCCGAGACCGCCTGCAGGAAAGGCGCTTTCGCCTCGGCGTGGTCGCGCAGCGTCGTCATCAGCAACTTGGGGGAGAGCGGTTTGTCGGTGTTCCACGCCGGGCACTGTGACTGGCAGCGGCCACACTCGGTGCACGTCGAGAAGTCGAGCAGGCCCTTCCAGGTGAAGTCCTCGACGGCGCCGACGCCGAGTGAGTCGCCCTCATCGAGGCTCTCGAGCGCGTCGACGTCGAACGGCCGGCCACCGACCATCAGCGGCTTCGCCGCGCCCAGTGCCGTGCGCCCCGACGCCTCGCGCTTGAACCAGATGTTGGGGAACGCGAGGAAGCGGTGCCACGCCACCCCCATCGTGGGCTGCATCGCGATGGTGATCATCCACGCGAACGAGACCAGGATCTTCACCGTCGCGACGACGACCACCCAGGTGCCGAGCGTGGTGAGGGAGGCGCCCGACCACCATCCGGCCATCCACCCGGTGAGCGGGTGGTGCAGCGCGAGCGAGAGGCCGGCGTCGGTGCGCTGTGCGATGGCCGCTTCGAGTCCACGGAGCAGGAGGATGCAGACCGTCACCGCGAGGATCGTCGCCTCCACGTAGTACGCCTGCCAGAAGCTCGACCCGAAGAATCGCGAACGCCGCCCGTTCGCACCGGCGGCTCGCCGCGGGTGCTCCTTCTGCCGGATGCCGATGAGCACGAGGATGCCGACCAGCCCCGCCCAGGCGAACGCTTCGACGACCCATTCGTACGGTGCGAACCGGCCGACCACGGGCAGGTGGTAGTCGGGCTGGATCAGTTGGAGGAACGCCTGCAGCAGTGTGGCGACGAGCAGGATGAACGCGAGCGCGGTGAACCAGTGCGCCACGGCGACCACCGGTAGGCGCGACATCCGGGTGTGGCCGAGGAACTCGACGGCGAGCGTTCGGGTGCGCGCCGCCGGGTCGCCGGTGCGGGTCGGGTCGGGAGCGCCGAGCCGGTAGAGCGCGACGAGCCCGGCTGCCGCGCGGAACAGCAGCGCCCACCCCACGAAGGCGGCCACGACCGCGAGCACCAGGGCGACCACGTTGACGGCACCGAAGTCGCCGAGGCGGCCGGCCGGTTCGGGCAGCAGTGCGGTTGTCAGAGAAGGATGACGCAGCCCGCTGAGGGACGGTGTTGCGGCGCCGGCCACGGCGGCGATGGGCTCGGCTGACATGACGCCGAGTCTATCGATCACTAAGCAAACGCTCACCGCGCGGTGACGATGGTCCATTGCCTCCGGTGATGGTCGGGCCGCGACATGGTGCGCGTCATTCACAGATCTGGGGGCTGGCGTGGCGCCAACCCGACCGGATCGGCGCAGAGTCGCCTGTTGTTGATAACACGGTGTTGGATGACGTATAACCATCCGGGTGGAATAGTGGCCGGTGCGCCCACGGTTGCTGCACAGCGAGCCCCCGGGCGAGCACCGCTCATGCTGGCACGGACGCGGCTCACGACATGCGGGACCGGGCTTGACGAATTCACCAGCCGACCACGAAAGGCGAACCCCATGCCGATCCTCGACGACGTCACCCAGGCCGTCGGCAACACTCCACTGGTACGGCTCAATCGGATCATGCCGCCGGGCCCCACCGTGGCGGCCAAGTTGGAGTTCTACAACCCGGCGAGTTCGGTCAAGGACCGCATCGGTGTCGCCATCATCGACGCCGCCGAGTCGAGCGGTGAGCTCACGCCCGGCGGCACCATCGTCGAGGCCACCAGCGGCAACACCGGCATCGCGCTCGCCATGGTCGGCGCTGCGCGCGGCTACCAGGTGGTGCTCGCGATGCCGGAGACGATGAGCAAGGAACGCCGAGCCCTGCTGCGTGCCTATGGCGCCGAGCTCGTGCTCACCCCGGGGAGCGAGGGGATGAAGGGCGCGGTCGCCATGGCCGACCAGATCGTCGCCGAGCGCGAGGGCGCCGTGCTGGCGCGGCAGTTCGCCAACGAGGCCAACCCCGACGTGCACCGCCGCACCACCGCCGAGGAGATCTGGAAAGACACCGACGGCGCCGTCGACATTGTCGTCGCGGGCATCGGCACCGGCGGCACGATCACCGGCGTCGGGCAGGTGCTCAAGGCCCGCAAGTCCAGCGTGCAGATCGTGGCCGTCGAGCCCGAGGAGTCGCCGATCCTCAACGGTGGGCAGCCCGGCCCGCACAAGATCCAGGGCATCGGCGCGAACTTCGTGCCCGACATCCTCGACCGCGAGGTCTACGACGAGGTCATTGACGTGAACGCGGCGACCTCGGTGGAGTGGGCGCGCCGGGCCGCCACCGAGGAGGGCCTGCTCGTCGGCATCTCGTCGGGGTCGGCGCTCGCCGCGGCCGCACAGGTGGCGGAGCGACCCGAGAACGCCGGGAAGACCATCGTCGTCGTCATCCCCAGTTTCGGTGAGCGCTACCTCTCGACCATTCTCTTCGAGGGCCTCGTCGACTGATCATGCCGTGGCTGCAGCGTGCCCGGGCGAGCATCACCGAGGACCTCGACGCCGCCGTCCGCCGCGACCCCGCGGCCGAGGGCAGGCTTGACGTCGCGCTCAACTCGCCTGGGCTGCATGCCATTTGGGCCTATCGGCTCGCTCACCGATGGTGGATGGCGCCCGCTGCTCGCCCGCTCGCGCGCCTCCTGTCCACCCTCGCGCGGGCGGTCACCGGCGTGGAGATCCACCCAGGCGCCACCATCGGGCGGCGGTTCTTCATCGACCACGGCATGGGCGTGGTCATCGGCGCCACCGCGGTAGTCGGTGACGACGTCATGCTCTACCACGGGGTCACCCTCGGCGGCCGGAGCCTGCGACGCGGCGTGAAGCGTCATCCCACCGTCGGCGACCGGGTGACGATCGGCGCCGGGGCGCGCGTTCTCGGCGACATCGAGGTCGGTGCCGACGCGCAGATCGGGGCGAACTCCGTTGTCGTGAAAGGTGTTCCGGCAGGTGCAGTGGCCACCGGTATCCCCGCGACGGTGCGGTACCCGGAGCACGCCGCCGACGACCCCTACGACGCCCTCTTCACCGAGCCCGCGATCTTCATCTGAGAGTGACGCCGGCTGCGCGGCCGGTCAGCCGCGCGCGGGGGGCGTCAGCCCAGGGGTCGTGGTGCGGTGGCATCGCTCCCGGGTTCGCTGTGCTGCACCGCGCTGTCGCCGAGCGGATGCCGAGGCGGGGTGCTTGCGTCGGCAGCAACCGCTTCGGACCTCACGGTGCGGCTTGACCGCAGTTTCTCGCCGGTGGCCCGCGCGGCATCGGCGACGAGGTCAGCCACCATCGGTGCCGCCTTGGTGCGCGCCGCCTCCTTGGCGGTGCCGACCTGCCGCTGAACCGGACCGGAGTTCCACACCTTTTCTGACGTGCGCCGGATCTGCTCGTAGCGCTGCCGGCCGGCCCGCGCTCCGAGCACATAGCCGACGGCGACCCCGGCGATGAACGACACCTTCATCGAGTGGCTCCTCTCGTCGGCCTCGACCCTACCCGTCTCGGCGTCGTCGGCATTCGGTTCTCCCGCTCCGCCGCCGGGGACAGGCGCTGGCCCGGCGGGCGAGAATCACCGGATGACGCCACGCCCCATCCTGGGCCGAACCGGACTCGCCGCGTGGGCCAGGGAGTGGGCGCGCGGCCTCGGGGTGGTCGACCGTCCGGTGCGGTCGACATCGTCGCCGGATGCCGAGGTGGTTGCCACGCCGTCGGGCGCCGAGATCATCACGGTCGCCGACATCGTGGTGAAGGTGCACCGCGTGTCCACCGATGTCGAGATGCTGCGTAACCGGCTGGTGGCGGTGGGTTCGAGCGCCGGCGCCCCGGTGTGGGTTTCCCCGCTCGCCACGACGCCGCGCCGCACACCGGATGGTCGGTGGGCGACCATCTGGCCACGGGTCGAGGTGCTCGATCCGTCATCAGTGAGCGTGCCCTGGGCGGATGCCGGAGCCCTGCTCGCCCGCTGGCATGCGACGCGCCCGGTCACCACCGGCGGGCCGATGCCGGCGCACGGCGGGCCCGCCCGGCTGGCCCGGGCGCTGACCCGGGCACGCATGGTCGAGAGCCCGGAACGATCGATGCTCGTCGCGCTCGGTGAGCGGTTGGTGCGCGACGTCGACGGCCCGGCACACCTGGGCGCCCCCGTCATCCGGCCGGGTCTGGTGCATGGCGACTGGCACCTGGGCCAACTCGGCCGAGCGGATGGCGCGTGGCGGCTGATCGACGTTGATGACCTCGGGGCGGGGGACCCAGCCTGGGATCTCGGCCGGCCGGCCGGATTCTGGGCGGCTGGTCTGCTCGACGACTATTCGTGGCGCTCCTTCCTCGACGGCTACCGGGATGCCGCCGGGCCGGCGGTGCCGCCGACCGGCGACCCGTGGCCGCGCCTCGATCTCCCCGCGCAGTGCGCGGTGTTCGTGGCGGCGGTGCGAGAGTTGGCCCGTACGCAGGACGGGCCGGGACGCGTCGGAGGGGCCGGTCTGCCTGACGCCGCGGACCTGCGCAGCCTCTTGACGGCCTGCGCCCAGATGTGGAGATTGGGGGAATGAGCCAACCACCGCCCTTCCCCGGTACGACGCCACCAACTCACGGCATGGTGTGCCCCAAATGCCGCGGCACGATGCGCACCTACGACCGCAACGGCGTGCACATCGAGCAGTGCGAGAGTTGCCGCGGCATCTTTCTCGACTACGGCGAGTTCGAGCATCTGAACCAGTTGGAGAGCCAGTTCCTGGCTGCGCCGCCCCCCGCTCAGCGCGGCGGGCCGATGTGGGGCCAGCGGCATGGGAAGCACTACCGCAAGAAGGGGTTCTCGGGCCTGTTCTACTCCACCTGACGGTGGCCGGTCGGCATCCGTGGATCGTTCCGCGGCTACCCTAGGGGTGAGTCGTCGGGTGCTACCCCGACGCGCTGGAGGGCTCGCATAGTGGCCTAGTGCGGCGGTCTTGAAAACCGCTATGGCGGCAACGTCATCGTGGGTTCGAATCCCACGCCCTCCGCCGGTAGTTCGCCTCTGACCTGCACGAACTCAGGTCTTGGGGCGCCTGGTCACTGTCCAGTTCCATTCGGCCCTGCCCGGCCGTCTGCGGGTGAGTGCCGATGGTCGGACGCGCCTTGGGTGCTCGGAGCACCCGACCGCACCGGCGGTGGATCGACTACCGGAGCTAGGGGGCCGGGCCGAGTGCGGCGCGCCCGGGCCGTGACCTGGTGCCGTGGTCGTCAAGGATGACGCGTCGGCCGACCCCTTCGGACTTGGTGAAATCAATAATCATTGTCAACAATGGTCTCGTGAGTTCGTGGCGCACCTCGAGGCACGACGTCGGGCGCGGGGAAGGCGTCATCCTCGCCCGGATGCTGGTGCGGCTGGCGTGGCCGCTGGTCCTCAGCGGGCTCGTCACCGTGCTGGTCGCCGGCAACGACACCGTGCTGCTGGGGTGGCTCGGTGCCGACGCGGTCGCGATGGGCGCGACTGCCTCCGGCGTCTACAGCGTCGCGGTGGTCTTCGTCAGCGGGTTCGCCATCCCTGCCCAGGTGCTGTCAGCGCGGCACACCGGAGCCGGCGACCCGGCTGCAGCTGCCCGGAGCGCGGGTCTCGTCGTCGCCGTGGCGCTGTGGGTGAGCATCCCGTTGACCCTGCTGCTCGTCGTCGCGGCCGGCCCACTCGTCTCGCTCGTCGCCGGCGACGCGATCGACGAGCGCCTCGCTGCCGACTACCTGCGCATCATCGCCACCGGACTGCCGGCGGTTGCCATTGTCGCCGTCCTGCGCGGGCTGGCCACCGGCATCGGCAGGTCGCGCGCCGTGCTGGCCAGCGCCGTCGCGTCGGCCGCGGTCGACGTCGTCGCGTCGTGCGCGCTCCTGCTTCTCGGTGTCGGGCCGCTCGGCGTCGCGGTCGGCACGCTGGCCGGAGCCGTCATCCCCCTGCTCGTCGCGCTCATATGGTTGAGGCGCCTCCGGTCCGCCGGTGTTCCCGTCCCCGGCCGGGCCGCGATGATCCGCCCGCCGGGACGCGAGCACCGCGAGGCGTGGGCGATGGGGCTGCCGGAGGCACTGATGGCAGCGTTCGCGGCCGGGTCGACCGTGGTGGTCACCTGGCTGCTGGCGCCCGACGGGGCGGTGTCCCTCGCGACCGCCCGGGTCCTCGACGTCGGCGTGTTCCTCGTCTGGACCGTGCTCTACGGGATCGCCGCCGCCGGGACTTCGATGGTCGCCGAGCGCCTCGGTGCCGGCGACCCGGCGGGCCTGCGCCGGGCTGTGCGGGTCACGGCCACGACGGCAGCGGCCGTCGCCGCACTGTGTGCCGTCGTTCTCCCGCCGCTTACCCCGACCATGCTGCGGTGGGCGATCGACGACCCGCGAGTGGTCGAGGCCGCCGGCCCGCTCGTGTGGCTGGCGTGGGCTCAGGTGCTGTGGATGGCCGCCACCGCGACGACCAACGCTGTCCTACGAGCACACGGCGACACTCGAACCCCGTTGCTGGCCAGCACAATTGGCGAATATGCGGTGTTCCTCCCGCTGGGCTGGCTGCTCTGCCGGGTCGGGGATCTCGGCCTGCTCGGCATCTTCGTCTGCCACCACGTCTTCTGGATGACGTTCCTCGCTGTCGGCCTGACCAGGCTCAGGTTCGGTGCTCGCCAGCCGGCCCCTGCGACGCCCCGACCAGCGACTCGGAACGCCGTGGGCCAGTGACTCGCTCGACCCCGAGGTACGCCCGGCCGGTGGCCGGGTCGCGGAACCGCACGAGTTCCACCCCGAACACGTCCCGGACCACCTCCTCGGTCAACACGTCATCCGGGACCCCGGACGCGGCCACCCGACCCGCGTTCAGCACCAGGACTCGGTCGCACCAGCGGGCCGCCAGGGTCAGGTCGTGCAGCGCGGCGAGGGTGGTCAATCCCAACTGGCGGACCAGGTCGAGCAGGTCGAGTTGGTGGCGCACGTCGAGATGGTTGGTCGGCTCATCGAGTACCAGCACCCGGGTCTGCTGAGCCAGTGCGCGAGCGAGTTGGGCCCGCTGCTTCTCGCCGCCCGAGAGGGTGTCGAACTGGCGCTTCGCAAACGCGCCCATCCCGACCCGCGCGAGGGCTTCGCCGCACACCGCCTTGTCGGTCTCCGTCGTCGCGCCAAACGCCCCGGCATGCGGATTGCGGCCGAGGGCCACGACGTCGGCGACGGTGAGGTCGAACTGGCTCCCCGACTCCTGGACGACCGCCGCCGTGCGCCGCGCCGACTCCCGAGGGGTGAGCGCCCACACGTCGGCATCGCCGACGGCGACCGATCCACTGGCCGGGCGCAGCGCCCGATAGACCGCGCGGAGCAGGCTCGACTTGCCGCTGCCGTTGGGGCCGATGACACCCACGATCTCGCCGGGCCGGACCTCGAGATGCGCATCGCGCACCACGTCTCGCCCGTCGAGTCGTACCGTCACGCCGTCGATGGTCACTCTCATCCGTAGATCCCTTCTCGGCCACGCTCACGCTGGCGCAGCAACCACAGGAAGAACGGCACGCCGACCAGTGAGGTCACCACCGTGAGCGGGATCTCGGTGGGCTCGGCGATAGTCCGGGCGGCGAGGTCGACCAGCACCAGGAAGGACGCCCCGACGAGCGCACTGATCGGCAGCAGTCGCCGGTGGTCGGAGCCGACGACCAGCCGTACGGCATGCGGCACGATCAGCCCGACGAAGGCGATGGCGCCGCTCACCGAGACCATGACACCGACAAGGAGAGAGGTGAGCAGCAACAACTGCAGCCGGAGGCGGTTGACGTCGAGCCCGAGCGATACCGCGGTCTCGTCGCCGACAATGAGCGCGTTCAGCGCCCGTGCCTGGGCGAGGAGAGCGATCGAGCCCGCGACGAGCGCGGCCGCCGGGATCCCCAGGTCGGACCAGTCGGCGCTACCGAGGCTTCCCAGTAGCCAGAACAACGTGCTCTGGGCCGACCGCGGGTCGGTCGAGATCAGCACGTAGCTGTAGATCGCCTGGAACAGGTAGGCGAGGGCGACGCCCGCCAACACGAACCGGATCGGCGTTACTCGCCCGCCTCGACGCGCCAATGCATAGAGCGCTGCCGTCGCCACGAGTGCCCCGGCGAAGGCGGCTCCGGACATCGTCACGCCGGCGCTCGTCAATCCGAGTGCGAGGGCGAGCACGGCACCGGCGGCTGCTCCCGAGGAGACACCCAGCAGGTACGGATCGGCCAACGGGTTCCGCACGGTCGCCTGCAGGACGGCACCGACCAGCGCCAGGCCCGCACCGACCACGGCGCCAAGCAGCGCACGCGGCAGGCGGAAATCCCACACGATCTGCTGGAACAGCGGATCCGGCTGGTGGTCAAGCACATTGGGGAGGACCTGAACGACCAGGATCCGGACGGCCTCGTCGGGCGGCACGACCACAGGTCCGAGGCCGACCGATGCGGTGAGCGCCACGACCAAGACCGCCACCAGGGAGGCCAGCACGCTGGTGGACCGGAGGCTGCTCGGTCCTGGCTCTGTTGCCGCTGCTGGCGGCCGGGCATCGGCTGCCAGCGCGGAGGGCACGGGGTGGTCGGTCGCGGGCCGCACTACTCGAACGCCTTGGGATGCAGCTGCCGGGCGAGATCCTCGGCTGTCTGGGCGTTGCGCCATCCGGGTACGGTGAACTCAAACGCCGTACTGGCTACTCGTTTGTTCACCGACGCGGGCATCTCGGGAAACGTACTGAACAGGAACGAGGTCGCCGACGCCGGGTCGAGTCGGCCGTCCGGTGTGGCGGCATCCGCGAAGACCACGTACGCATCCGCTCGCTGCGCGGCGACGGCTTCGCGGGTCGCCTCGAAGTACAGGCCCTCGTCGGGGAAGGGGTTCCGCCCGCCGGCGATCTCGAGGAGTTCGTTGTTGATGCCGACACCGCCGGAGAGCGTGAGCGGCCCAGTGCCGCCGGCATAGATGATGCTGTCCACTACCGGCTGGTCCTCGACGCGTCTGCGAACGGCGTCCACCTGCGCGCGCATCTCCTTGACCCTCGCCGTGGCGCGCTCGCTGACGCCGAAGATTCGGCCGAGGTCGGTGAGGGACCGGTAGGTCGCATCGAGGGTCTCGTTGGCGTACTTGCCGCCGGGGTCGGGGCAGACCACCAGATACACCTGAACCCCGGCCTTCTCGAGCTGTTCGAGCGTGGCCAGCCCCTCGGCCCCTTCCTGCTCGCCGCCGTAGTCGAAGTCGCCGTAGGCGAGCATGAAGTCGGGCCTGAGCTGTAGCAGGCGCTCCCGCGTCGGTGGGTAGGGGTTGTCAGACACCACCGGGATCCGGTCGAAATCCGCCTTCTGCTCCGGCAGCACGGAGGGCTTGTCTCCGAAAGCACCCGAGTAGCCCGCTCGGCCGACTGCTCGGTCGGCGAGCCCCAGGCCGACGAACATCTCGGCGACCGGGTGGTAGGAGAGGACCGCTCGTTCGGGAGGTGCGTCGAACCGCAACGTGCGTCCGCAGTTCTCGATCTCGAGCGGGTAGGTGGTCGATTTCGACCCTGATGCCGCACTGGCCGAGCCCGCCGGATCGGAGTCGGCGCCGGAGGTGCTTGCGCCGCAGCCGGTCAGGGCTGTCGTGGTGAGGATGCCGAAAACCGTTGCGACAGTGATGTTTCTGCTGAAGCGCGCCATTCCAATCCGTCCCTTGCGTGTCAGGTCCCTGCTGGGACGAAGCGGTGCGCGGTGTGGATGTCGCTCCCGTCGTGACATCTCTTGACCACCGTGCTCATCGGGCCTACGATGGCCGCGAGCCGCAAACGATAATCACTCTCACATATAGGAAAGGTGATGTCAATGGCGCATGTCGGCTATGACTACGAAGAGATCGACGACGCCGCCCCACGGCGGCTTCGCGTTCACTGCACCCCGGCTGTCGAGGCTCCGTTCTCTTGGCTCGACTCCGACGGCGAGCAGTCCGAGTGACCTCTCGGAGTAGATGATTCACCCCGCGCGCCGACGGCACACCGCTGCCGGCGCGCGGGTCTCCGGACTCCGACTCGCCCCACCGGATGGGCGCAGATGTTGGGGAACCCCGTCACGTCATCAGCAAGGGAGCCTCAGTGCCGCTGTCAGTGGAGTCCGCCACAGCACGGTCGTCGTTGGCGCCCGGTCACTTCCTTTACCCGGGAACCGACGGCCACTGGCGTCATGCCGCCCCCGGCGACCGCTTCGTCCGCCTCGGAGCGCCGCGGTCCGTGGTGGACCGGGCTCGGCGGCATCTTGTCGATGGCCCGGATGAAACGCCGCTCCCCAGTGAGGTATTGGTTCTCCTCGACGACCTCCGCACCCGAGGCGTCCTCGACGTCGAGCAGGTGGTGACGCACGGAGTCGCTGTCATCGAGACGGTCACCGACGAACCGACTGACGACGCACTCGACCCGGTGACGGCCCAAGCCACCGTCGGCATCGACGTCATCGGAACGGGTGGAGCGGAGCACCCCGTGGCTGCCCACCTCGCCGCACTGCTCGCACCACGGGTGAGCGTCATCACCGGGAACGCCATGGACTGGGCCCATGCTCGTCCTGAGGCCCAGCCGGATGTCGTCGTCAGTTGCGCTGGCTGGCTGCCCGACGCTCACTGGCACGACCTCGACCACACGCTCATCGCCCACGGGTGCGCGTGGCACCGATGCCACGTTGACGGGGACGGCATGCGGGTCGGACCGCTCGTCATCCCCGGGAGGACTGCGTCGTACGGTGACGCACGCGCTCGCCGCCTCGCGGCCAGTCCCTCGCCCGGCGAGTTGGCCGACCTGTGGGCGTATCTCGACAGCGGCGTCGCCGTCCCGCCCGTCATCTGGCCGGCGGCGGTCGCGGCGGCGGCCGACGTGATCGCCGCCGACGTGATCGCCTACCTCCAGGGCCAGAACCCACCCGAGGTACACCACGAAGTGCTCGTCCGCGGCGTCACGCCAGTGCGGCATCCCGTGCTGCCGCTGCCCACAGTCGAGGGCGACCCGACGCCCCTGCGGCTCCCGGCGACCGCCTTGGTCGACGCCCGCTTCGGGGTGGTCACCGCGGTGCGCCGGGAGCCGACCACCGGGAACCTTCCCGCTGCGTTCGTCGACTTCACCGCAGACCTCGCGCGCACCACCGCCTTCGCCTCCTGGACAGCCGACGCGATCACCGGTGGCGCCTCGCTGGGGGAACCTGAGCGAGCCCGGAGCGCGGCGATCGGCGAGGCGGTCGAGCGGTACTGCGGCAACGCTGTTCCCGACCGGATGCGGGCGGCATCCGCAGATGATCTGGCTGACCGTGGCGAGGTCGCGGTGGACCCGAGCGACCTGGCGCTGTACTCGTCTCGCCAGTACGACAGCCCGGGTTTCCCGTTCGCCCCCTTCACCCGAGACATCGTGACGTCCTGGGTTCCCGGGCGCGAACTGGCTGCGGGCGCTGACCGCCGTCCGGTGTGGGTCCCTGCCGCGCTGACGCACCTCAATGTCAACCGGAGGTTGGCCAGTCCGCCGATCACGTGCCAGGCCTTCGCCGGCATCGCCGCAGGCATGACTGTTGCGGCGGCCGAGCAGGCCGCGCTGGAGGAGGTGATCGAACGGGATGCCGTGACGATCTGGTGGACCAGCGGCGCGGATGCCGCCCCGCTCGACCTGGGCGACGACCCCCTCCTTTCCGGGGTGCTCGCCGATCCGGCGGCGGCCGACCTGCAGGTCCGCTTCCTCGACATCCCCTGCGCGATGGGGGTCCCCGTGGTCGGCGCGTACGTCACCCACTCCCGGAACGACATCGTCGGGTTCGGCTCGGCCTGCCGTCCGACGCGGTCTGCAGCGGCCGCGAAGGCGCTGACCGAGGCGCTGGTCATCGTGACGACCGGCCGCGCCCTGGCGGACCCCGACGGGGAGTTCTGGACCGGGGTTGGTGAAGGCCAGATCATCGACCACCCGTACCGGCCCTTCCGCGCGGACCGCCGGTACCGGGACGACTTCCGGTCGGACCTGCGCGATCTCACCGCCCTCGACGTCGCGGTGCAACTCCACCTCGATCCCGCGATGGGTGCTGAGCGGCACCGGCTCCAGGAGCCGGCGGGCACACCTCGTCCCGACCCGGGGCCGCCGCCGGCCGACCCACGCCAGTGGTACCTCGACGTGCTGGCCGGCTCGGGGCTGCGCGCCTACGCCGTCGACCTCACCACGACCGATGTCGCGCTCACCGGCTGGCACGCGGTCCGGGTGGTGGTGCCTGGTCTGCTGCAGAACGCTCCGGCCGCGTTCCCGATACTCGGCGGCACCCGGCTCTACACCGAACCACCGGCCCGGGGCTGGGTCGCCGGCCCACTCACCGAGGACGACCTCGTGCTGACTCCACTTCCGTTCGCCTGAACGCCACGTGCCGCGCCGCGCACGACGAACCGACACCACAACCACCGGAGGATTCGGATGAAGCTGGGACTGGGCCTGGGGTACGGAGGCGAGCCGGTCGAGGAGTTCCTCCCGTCGGTCGAACTCGCCGACCGGATCGGGTACGACTCGGTGTGGAGCCTCGAGGAGTACGGGCCCGACGCGGTCAGCGTGCTCGGGTATCTCGCTGCTCGCACCGAGAATCTCAAGTTGGGTACCGGAATCCTCCAGATCGCTCCTCGGACCCCGGCCCTCACGGCGATGACGATGACGACGTTGGACGTCCTGTCGGGTGGCCGGATGATCCTGGGGCTCGGCCTGTCGGTCCCGTGGGTGATCGAGGGATGGCACGGTTTGCCGTACGGCAAGCCGCTGACCGTCATCCGGGAGTATGTCGACGTCGTGCGTGCAGCGGTCGCCCGCGAGGCACCGCTGTCGTACGACGGGTCCCACTACCAGATCCCCTACCGCGGACCCGACGCCCGGTGCGAGCCACGACCGATCAAGTCCCTGTTCCCGCCCGTACGTTCGAGCATCCCCGTCTACCTCGGGACCATGGGCCCGCGCAGCGTGCGGCTCACCGGTGAGATCGCTGACGGCTGGCTGCCGGGTCTGTACTCGCCGGAGCGGGAGGCCGTGGCGCTCGCCCCGCTGGACGAGGGGATCGCCCGCGCCGGACGGCAACCGTCGGATGTCGCGATCGCACACATCGTCGAGGTCGTCCGCGATGACGATGTCGGCGCCGCCCGCGACGAGTTGCGCCCGCTGATGACCTCCTACATCGGGCCCAAAGGCGTGGGCCTGGTCAACTCGTTCTTCGCGCTGGTCTGCGAGATGGGCTGGGAGGCCGAGGCGCATGCCATCCGCGACCACTACCTCGACGGGCGGCGATCCGAGGCGGGTGCCGCGGTGCCGGACTCGCTGATCGACGAGTTCGCGCTGATCGGCCCGCTCGACCGGATCGTCGACCGGCTGGCGGCGTGGAAGGAGTCGCGAGTCGACACGCTCATCCTCCTCACCCGCGACCTCGAGGTCATCGAAGCCGCCCGGAACGTCGTGTGACCCACGAGGTTCCGGGGGCGCAGGAGCTGCCCGTCCGTCCGCACCGCACGCAACAGGGCCCCCTGATCGTGGGTGGACGCGGCTCCCGCTCACGAGAGGTGGTGGGCCCGGATTCCGATGGGCCCACCACCTCGCCATCCGACTCGCCTCGGGCGCCGCCTCCTGCGATACCCCACGTGCCCGGCGCCGTTTCACCGCGCCCGGGCACCGCCTGGTCGCGCGCATCGGGTGCTGCCTCGCCGCGCACCCCACGCACACCTGCGGCATCCGCTCGCGTGGGGTTCGGCCGACGATGACCGGTCGGGTCGCCGACATCCTCACCCGCGACGAGGCTCACCACCGGCGGGAGGTGGTCCGGGAGGCGGTGTATGACGTGGAACTCGACCTGCGCGCTGCCCCGTCCGGTGTCACGGATGTCTTCGCCAGTCGCACCACGGTCCATTTCCCGGCCGTTGCGGGGGCAGACACGTTCGTCGACCTCCGGGCACGACGCGTACTCCGGGCGGAGATCAACGGCCGCCCCGTCACGCCATCCCCGGCACACCGCCTTTTCCTCGATGACCTGCGACCGCACAACACTCTCGTCGTCCACGCCGAGTGCGAGTACGCGAGGTCGGGAACCGGGCTCCACCGGTTCGAGGACCCGGTCGATGGTGCGACCTACATCTACACCCAGTTCCAGCCCTTCGACGCGCACCGGGTCTACCCGTGCTTCGACCAACCCGACATCAAGGCCGCGGTCGCCTGGACCATCCATGCTCCTCCCGAGTGGGTCGTCGTCGGCAACGCGCCGGCCGAGCGCGACGGTGACACCTGGCGGCTGCGTCGCACCCCTCCCATCCCCACCTACGTCTCGGCTATCGCCGGCGGACCGTTCCATACGGTGAACGCCCAGCATCGAGGAACACCGCTCCGCCTGCACTGTCGCCGAAGCCTGGCCGCGGCCCTCGACGCCGGCGAACTCCTCGAACTGACCCGGCAGGGCCTCGACTTCTTCACCGAGCTGTTCGACTACCCCTATCCGTTCGATCACTACTGCCAGGTGTTCGTTCCGGAGCTCGGGATGGGTGGGATGGAGAACGCGGGCTGCGTGACGTTGTCGGAGCGGTTCGTCTTCGGGTCGGTCGTCACCGACGCCAAGCGCCTCTCCCGCGCCAACGTGCTCCTCCACGAACTGAGTCACATGTGGTTCGGCAACCTCGTCACGCTGAGGTGGTGGGACGACCTCTGGCTCAATGAGGCATTTGCCACCTACCTTGCCTCGCTCGCGCTGTCCAGGGCGACGAGATTCGGCGAGCGGTCCTGGTCCGAGTTCGCCCAGGTCTACAAGTCGTGGGCCTACGAGGAGGACGACCGGTCCACCACCCACCCGGTGGTCGCCGACATCTGCGACACCGGGATGGTCGCGACCGCCTTCGACGGGATCACCTACGCCAAGGGCGCGTCGATCCTCAGGC
>JBOFJB010000442.1:0-16329 GCA_051650465.1 Dermatophilaceae bacterium
TCGGCCTGGTGCTGCCCGACCTCAAGGGCAAACTCGACGGCTACGCGCTGCGGGTGCCCACGCCCACCGGGTCGGCCACGGACCTCACCGTGGAGGTCGGCCGCGAGACCACGGTCGAGGAGGTCAACGCCGCGATCAAAGCCGCCGCCGAGGGCCCGCTCCAGGGCATCCTCGTGTACACCGAGGACCCGATCGTCTCCAGCGACATCGTTACCGACCCGGCGTCGTGCATCTTCGACGCCGGCCTGACCAAGGTCATCGGCAACCAGGTCAAGGTCGTCGGCTGGTACGACAACGAGTGGGGCTACTCGAACCGGCTCATCGACGTCGCGCTGCTCGTCGGCGCGGGTCTGTGACCGGCGCGCGCCCGGCATCCGCCGCGATGGACGACCTTGCCTCGTTGGGTGATGTGCGCGGTAAGCGCGTGCTCGTCCGGTCCGACCTCAACGTGCCCCTTGATGGCACCACCATCACTGACGATGGGCGGATCCGCGCCTCGGTGCCCACCATCCGGGAGCTGTCGGATGCCGGCGCGCGCGTCGTGGTCTGCGCGCACCTCGGGCGGCCGAAGGGTGCGCCGGAGGAGCGGTACTCGCTACGTCCGGTAGGTGAGCGGCTCGCTGAGTTGCTCGGCCAGCCGGTGGCGTTCGCGACCGACACCGTCGGAGACAGCGCCCGCTCCGCCGTCGCCGCGCTTGGTGACGGCGGCGTTGCACTCCTGGAGAACCTGCGGTTCGAGCCCGGTGAGACCGCGAAGGCGGATGGCGACCGTGCTGCTTTCGCCGACGCGCTCGCCGGGCTCGCTGACGCCTACGTCTCCGATGGGTTCGGTGTCGTGCACCGCAAGCAGGCCTCGGTCTACGACGTGGCCACCCGGCTGCCGTCGGCGATGGGCGACCTCGTGCGCGCCGAGGTCGAGGTGCTCCGCCGGCTGACCGAGAACCCCGAGCGGCCGTATGCGGTGGTGCTCGGCGGGGCGAAAGTCGCCGACAAGCTTGCCGTCATCGACAACCTGCTCGGCACCGCCGACCGCCTGTTCGTCGGCGGTGGGATGGTGTTCACCTTCCTCGCAGCCCAGGGTCGTGAGATCGGGAAGAGCCTCTTCGACGCCGACAGCCTCGACGCCGTGCAGGCCTACCTGCGCACCGCCGAGGAGCAGGGCGTCGAGATCATCCTGCCGGTCGACATCGTGGTGGCCGCGGAGTTCTCGGCGGACAGCGAGACGGCCGTCGTCGCGGTTGACGCCATCCCGCCCCACGCGATGGGGCTCGACATCGGGCCGCGCTCGGCCGAGTTGTTCGCGCAGCGGCTCGCAGACGCCCGCACGGTGTTCTGGAACGGGCCGATGGGCGCGTTTGAGATGGCGCCATTCGCGGCCGGCACCAAAGCGGTCGCCGAGGCGCTCGTTGCGGCCACGACCGCTGGGGCGTTCACCGTGGTCGGCGGCGGCGACTCCGCTGCGGCGGTCCGGCAACTCGGTTTCGCCGATGATCGGTTCGGCCACATCAGCACCGGCGGCGGCGCCTCCCTCGAGTTCCTCGAGGGCAAATCTCTCCCCGGCATCGATATCCTCCAGAAGGAGCACTGACCGTGGCGTCCAACCGCATCCCGCTCATGGCGGGAAACTGGAAGATGAACCTCGACCACCTCCAGGCGACGCACCTCGTGCAGAAACTCGACTGGACTCTGCGCGACGGCAAACACGACTACGCCGCCGTCGAGGTGACGGTGCTGCCGCCGTTCACCGACATCCGGAGCGTGCAGACCCTGGTCGACGGTGACCGCCTCGAACTCAAGCACGGCGCTCAAGACCTGTCGGTCCACGACGCTGGGGCGTACACCGGCGAGGTCAGCGGTGCCTTTCTCGCCAAACTTGGCTGCACCTACGTCGTCGTTGGACACAGCGAGCGGCGGGAGCGCCACGCCGAGCATGACGAGGTCGTCAACACCAAGGTGAAGGCCGCGTACCGGCACGGCATCACCCCGATCTTCTGCGTCGGTGAGCCGCTCGCGGTCCGGCAGGCCGGGACTCACGTCGAGCATGTCCTGGGCCAGGTGAGCGCCGGCCTCGCCGGCGTATCCGTCGAGGAGGCGCGCACGGTGGTGGTCGCGTACGAGCCGGTTTGGGCCATCGGCACTGGCGAGGTGGCGACTCCGGCGGATGCCCAGGAGGTCTGTGCCGCCATCCGCACCCGGCTGGGTGAGATCTACACCGGTGAGGTCGCCGACGGCATCCGGGTCTTGTACGGCGGTTCGGTCAAGGCCAGCAACGTCGCTGCGATCATGGCGGGTGCTGATGTCGACGGCGCACTGGTCGGCGGAGCGTCCATCGACCCGGCCGAGTTTGCCTCGATCTGCCGCTACCGCGACCATCTCGCCATCATCTGACCATCAGTTTCGGCCCGCGGTAAGGCGACCGACACCGGCGGCTCATCGCGCTGCTCCGTACGGACGCCCTGTGCGGGTTATCCTTGGCCGGTTATCCGCCTCCCTCACATGAAGGGCCCACTCCGTGGACGTGGTTCGTATCGGCCTCCAGGTAATTCTGGTCATCGGAGGCCTCTTCCTCACCTTGCTCATCCTGCTCCACAAAGGGAAGGGTGGCGGCATGTCCGACATGTTCGGCGGCGGGATGTCGAGCTCCCTCGGCGGGTCCTCAGTCGCGGAGCGCAACCTCGACCGAATCACGGTTGCCGTCGCACTCGTCTGGTTCACCTGCGTCGTCGGGCTGGGCATCCTTGCTCGGTTCGAGGCGTGAGGGCCGATCATGGCTGGTGGTAGCGCGATTCGCGGCTCGCGTGTCGGCGCGGGCCCGATGGGCGAGGCCGAACGAGGCCAGGCCGCCCCGCGGGTGTACATATCGTTCTGGTGCTCCAATGGACACGAGACTCGCCCGAGTTTCGCTGAGGAGCCCGGCCTCACCATCCCGGACCAATGGGACTGCCCGCGATGCGGATTCCCCGCCGGTCGTGACGAGGACAATCCCCCGTCGCCGCCCAAGGTCGAGCCTTACAAGACCCATCTCGCGTACGTCAAAGAACGTCGCTCCGACGAGGACGGCGCTGCGATCCTCAATGAAGCGCTCAAGACCCTCCGCGGTCGTCGATTGATCCGGTAGGCCGGCACGACACTGGGGGAGGCCTGGTTGGCGCCCCCAGGCCGCAGGCTCAGCGGGGTAGGTCGGTGGCCGCGTCGACGTCCACCAGCCAGACCGTGCGCTCGACGCCGTGGATGTGTGCGGCTGGGGTGGTATCGAACGGAGCGCCAGCGACGCCTCGCCGGACAGCGTCCGCCTTGTCGGCGCCACTGACGATGAACCACACCTCGCGGGAGCGTTCGAGGCACTCGCGTGTCAACGAGACGCGCACCGGTGGCGGTTTGGGCGAGTCATGCACGGCTACCGCGGCTACGCCGGTCGTGGCTGCTGCGGGGTGGTGCGGAAACAGCGAGGCCACATGGCCGTCTGGGCCGACGCCGAGGACCACGACATCGAATCCTCGGTTGCCATGATGGCGCAACTCCGTGGCGTAGGTTGCCGCGCTGTCCTCAGCCGACCCGCTCGTGTCGGGACCGGGCACGCGATGCACGGTGCGCCAGTCCAGACCGAGCAGCCCGAGCCCGGCCAACTCGTTCTGCACATCATTGCGGTCGGCGTCACCTGCGGGGAGGTAGCGCTCGTCGCCCCACCACACATGCACCCGAGACCAGTCCAGCGCAGCCCGAGCCGGCACCCTGGTGATCGCCTCGACGAGTGCGGAGCCCATCGACCCGCCGGTCAGCGACACGTCGGCCACTCCCCGGCTGGCCACCGCATCGGTGAGCGCGACCACAAGGCGGGCCGCTGCGGCGTCGGCGAGCGCCGACTTACTGGGGTGGATGACGACCAAGCGGCTGGTGGTGTGGTCTCTCACGACGGGCGCTCCGTCTCGGTGACCTGCGTCGCGGCGGAGCCACGCTCCGGCGTTGAGTCCCTGGTCTCGGCCTGGTCGGCCCGAACCATGCTGGCGCCGGTGCTGCTGAGCGATGCGCGACGGAGCCGGGCCGCGGCCCGGCCGGCTGCGGCTGTCGAGGGCGCTCGGCGGCTGCGCGCCGCATCGGACGCGGTGCGCCGGGACACCCGGACGTCGGCTAGCGCGCCGAGTGCGTCGGCGTACACCTCGTCGGCGTCGAGACGCCGCAACTCGTCGGCCAGGCATTCGGCGTCGCTCCGGTGCGCAAGCGCGAGAGTCCGGTCCGGTTGCCCGGGTTGTGACAGCACCGCGGTGCTGCCCTCAAGTGGGCGCACCAGGTCGACCGGTCCACTAGCCCGTTCGAGACGCACCGAGACCAGCCCCGTACCGGAACGTGAGCGCGCCTGGGTCACCGGGCAGCGCAGCCGGGAGCCCAGCCAGCCGGCGAGCAGCGCACCGCTCGGCGAGTCACCGGCCGCAACGACGGTGGCGGCGGTGACCTGCTCGTAGGGCGGCTGGTCAAGGGCCGCGGCGAGCAGACCACGCCAGAGTGTGACCCGGGACCAGGCGAGGTCGGTGTCTCCTGGCGCGTACCCGTCGGCGAGGCGCCGCAACACAGCACGCGGTGTCCCCGGCGTGCGGGCGCTGTCGATTACCCGGCGCTGTGCCATCGAGCCGATCGGGTCCGTCGCTGGGGTACGCGGAGCCTCGGCCGGCCACCAGACGACGATCGGGGAGTCGGCGAGCAGCAGCGGCGTGACGACCGCTCGACCGTGAGATGAGAGTGGTCCGAACAGCCGAAGCACGACCACCTCGGACGCGCCGGCGTCGCCGCCGACCCGGATCTGGGCGTCGAGCCGCGCCCCCCCACGGTGGTTACCGGTGACCACGACGATGATGCGGCATGGGTGTTGCCGACTTGCCTCGTTCGCCACGTCGATGGCGTCGTCGGCCTCGGTCTCATCGACGACGACGACGAGCGTCAGCACGCGCGACAGCGCCATCGAGCCGGTGTCGGCGCGCAGCCGCACCAGCCGCCGGGCGACGTCGGAGGTCGAGGTGCTCGGCAGGTCGACGATCACCGTGGCCCCCGCTCCGTGCCGCAATCGAGACCGGCATGCCGCGCAGGTGGCACGAGCGTGCGCCCGGTGCGTGGCACGGTCACGGCAACCTCCACTCTCGGCCGTCGCGCTGCATCAGATCCGTCGCCGAGCGTGGCCCCCAGCCGCCTGAGACGTAGGGCTCCGGCCGGGCACCCTTGCGCTCCCAGAACGCTTCGATCGGGTCAAGAATCTGCCAGGACAACTCGACCTCCTCATGCCGCGGGAACAGCGGCGGCTCGCCGAGCAGCACGTCGAGGATCAACCGCTCGTACGCCTCGGGGGAGGACTCGGTGAACGCTCGTCCGTACCCGAAATCCATCGTGACGTCGCGCACCTCCATCTGACTTCCGGGCACTTTGGCGCCGAACCGCAAGGTCACGCCCTCGTCCGGCTGGACGCGGATGACGACCGCGTTGCGCCCGAGTTCCTCGGTGGCGGTGTGTGCGAAGGGCAAGTGCGGTGCCCTCTTGAACATCACCGCGATCTCGGTGACCCGCTTACCGAGCCGTTTGCCGGTGCGCAGGTAGAACGGCACCCCGGCCCAGCGCCGGGTGTCGATGTCGAGCCGGACCGCGGCGTAGGTCTCGGTGCGTGAGTCGGCGGCGACGCCATCCTCGTCGAGGTATCCGACAACTTCCTCGCCGCCTTGCCAGCCGGCTGCGTACTGCCCCCGGGCGGTGTGTGCGCCGAGGTCGGCCGGAAGCCGCACGGCTGACAGCACCTTCTCCTTCTCGAGTCGCAGCCCCTGGGCATCGAACGACACCGGCTCCTCCATCGCGGTGAGGGCGAGCAACTGGAGCAGGTGATTCTGGATGACGTCGCGAGCGGCGCCGATACCGTCGTAGTAGCCCGCACGCCCACCGATGCCGATGTCCTCGGCCATGGTGATCTGCACATGGTCGACGTAGTTGCCGTTCCACACCGGCTCGAACATCCCGTTGGCGAAGCGCAGCGCGAGCAGGTTCTGCACGGTCTCCTTGCCCAGGTAGTGGTCGATGCGGAACACGCTGTCGGCCGGGAAAACCTTCTCGACGATGGTGTTGAGCCGGCGCGCCGAGGCGAGGTCGTGCCCGAACGGCTTCTCGATGACGACTCGTCTCCACGACCCGGTGCGTGGCGTCGACAGCCCCGACCGTTCGAGTTGCTGGCACACAGTCGAGAAGGAGCCCGGCGGCACGGACAGGTAGAACGCGTGGTTGCCGCCTGTGCCGCGCCGCTGGTCGAGGTCGTTCACTGTCGCGGCGAGCAGGTCGAATGCGGCGTTGTCGTCGAAGGAGCCCGGGACGAAACGGATGCCTTCGGCGAGGGACCGCCAGACCTCGTCGCGGTACGGCGTCCGGGACCGTTCTTTCACCGCGGCATGCACCAGGGTGCCGAAGTCCTGGTCGGCCCAGTCGCGCCTCGCGAAACCGACGAGGGAGAAACCGGGCGGTAGCAGCCCACGGTTGGCCAGGTCGTAGACGGCCGGCATGAGTTTCTTACGGGCTAGGTCGCCGGTGACACCGAACAGTACGAGCGAACACGGCCCGGCGATGCGTGGCAGCCGCTTGTCCCGTGGGTCACGCAGCGGGTTGCGCTGTGCGGTGACCCGGGCCGGGCTCACGGTTCCTCCGTAACGGCCCGTCGGGACAAGGCCGTGGTGACGGTCACCAGTCCAGAGTCGTGGTCGGTGAGGTGCAGCCGCAGGACCGGCCGCCCATGCTCGGCGAGTACCTGGGCGTCACCGGCGGCCTGTGCGGCGACGAGTTCGCCGAACGTGAAGTCACGCCCGGGGATGTCGAGGTCCGCTGCCGGAGCGGCGGTCACCTGGATGTACACGCCATTGGCCGGGCCACCCTTGTGGAACTGTCCGGTGGAGTGCAGGAAGCGTGGGCCCCATCCGAACGTCGTCGGCCGCCTGGTGTATCCAGCGACTCGATGCCGAACCGCGGCGAGCGCGGCGTCGGCTCCACGGTCGAGGTAGGCCATCAGGGCGACATACCCACGGTCGCGGTCCAGTTCGGCGTACAGCGCGTCGAGAGCGCCCTCGACGGTCGTCGCGCCGGCGCCGCCGAGCCGCCGGATCTCAACGGCGCCGTCGACGGCATCGGGTTCGGCGCTCGTGCGGGTGCCGAGCCCGAGCACGGTGCGAGCCGCCTGTTTCGCACTTTCGACGTCGGGCTGGTCGAACGGGTTGATGCCGAGGAGACGTCCGGCGACTGCCGTGGCTACCTCCCACAGCAACAACTGGGCGCCGAGCGAGCCACCCACCATCACCTCCGAGCGGTCTGCGGCGGGTGCGGCGGCGTCATCCGGCATGTCCGGGGCGACCAGGCGCGCAACGGTGACGTCGGATGCCGGACGCCGCACCTCCGGGTCATCAGCCCCGCCGACAACGACCGGCAGGATGCCAGTGCCCTGCTTGCCGGTGGACTCCGCGACGAGTTGTTCGGCCCAGTCGCCTAACCCGGCGACCCCCGAGCCGTCGTCACACAGGGCGAGCTTGTCGCGTCGGGGCTCGGTGCCGGCCATGGCGGCACCGAGCCGCAGGCCCGGGTTGGCGTCGTCGTCGCTGGCGAGCACGTCGGCCACGGCCTCGGCGTCGTCAAGCAGGGTCTCGATGTCGACCCCGGCGAGTCCGGACGGCACAAGCCCGAACGCGGTCAGCGCCGAGTAGCGACCGCCGACCTCCGGGTCGGCGTTGACCACCCGGTACCCGGCGGTGCGGGCCTCCTGGTCGAGCGGGCTGCCGGGGTCGGTGACGACGACGACGCGGCGGGCGGGGTCGATACCGGCGGCCTCGAAGGCCGCGACGAACACCCGTCGCTGGGAGTCGGTCTCGAGCGTGGAGCCGGACTTGCTCGATACGACGACGACGGTGCGGTCGAGCTCGGTGAGTGCGCTGCGCACCATGTCGGGCTGGGAGGAGTCGAGCACGACGAGGTCGACGCCCGCGGTGGCGCAAATGACCTCGGGCGCGAGGCTCGAGCCGCCCATCCCGCACAGCACGACCCGGTCGACACCGTCGGCACGGAGGTCGTCGCGCAGGGCAGCAATCTCACCGACAAGGGGGCGCGAGGCGCGTGGCAGACCCACCCAGGCCAGCCGGACCGACGCCTCGGCCTCGGCGTCCGGGCCCCACAGCGTGGCGTCCTTCGCGAACAGCCGGCTGGCGAACCGGTCGCCGACCAGCCGCGGGACGTGCGCGGCGACGGCATCCGCCGCCGGCCCGGTCGCCGTGACGTCGAGTGCGCTCACGCCGACGCCTTGTCGAGTTCACGGCTGACCCCGGCGAGCAGTTCCTCCCAGGACTTCCCGAACTTGTCGACACCCTCGCGCTCGAGTTGGGTCGTCACGT
This sequence comes from Dermatophilaceae bacterium, assembly GCA_051650465.1. Lineage (GTDB taxonomy): Bacteria > Actinomycetota > Actinomycetes > Actinomycetales > Dermatophilaceae > JBOFLG01. Next base: position 8,391 of record JBOFJB010000442.1, read on the forward strand.
CGGCGTAGGAGATGCCCAGTCGTTCCAGGCTGTCGAGCACCTCGGCGGCCTCGGCGTAGTAGGGCGTGACCGTGTCGCCGGTGACCTCGCCGTGGTCGGCGACGGCGTCGAGGGTCTTCTCGGGCATAGTGTTGACCGTGCCCGGCGCGACGAGTTCGGTGACGTACAAGGTGTCGGCATAGGCGGGGTCTTTCGTGCCCGTCGAGGCCCAGAGCGGACGCTGCGGGCGGGCGCCGGCGTCGGCGAGGGACTGCCAGCGCGGTGTCGCGAACACTTCTTCGTAGGCCTGGTATGCAAGTCGGGCGTTCGCCACGGCTGCCTTGCCGCGCAGCGCCGCCGCTTCAGGGGTGCCGAGCGCGTCAAGCCGATGGTCGACCTCGGTGTCGACCCGGGAGACGAAAAACGATGCGACGGAACGGATCTCGGCGAGGTCGTGACCGGACTCGCGGGCCGACTCGAGGCCGGCGAGGTAGGCGTTCATCACCGCGCGGTAGCGGTCGAGCGAGAAGATGAGGGTGACGTTGACCGAGATCCCCTCGGCGAGCACCTGGGTGATTGCTGGAAGCCCCTCGACCGTGGCTGGGATCTTGATGAAAACGTTGGGGCGGTCAACGGCCGCGTGCAGCGCCTTCGCCTCCTCGATCGTGGCGGAGGTGTCGGCGGCAAGCCGCGGATCGACCTCGATCGAGACACAGCCGTCAACGTGGCCGGTGGCGTCGAAGACCGGGCGGAGCACGTCGCACCCGTCGCGGACGTCTCGGGTGGTGAGGGCGAACACGGTCTCGTCGACCGAGGCGCCGCTGGCCGCCAGTTCGCCAACCTGTTCGTCGTAGGCATGACCCTGTGCGAGGGCCGCCTGGAAGATCGACGGGTTGGTCGTGACCCCGACCACTCCCTTGTCGCGCACGAGATCCGCGAGGTTGCCGGTCTGGATGCGGTCTCGGGAGAGGTCGTCGAGCCAGATCGAGACGCCGTGGTCGGCGAGCGCCTGCAGGGGAGTGGGGATGTTCATGATGCTCACTTCCTCGCCGATGCCGCGGACTTGTGGCTCGGCTTCTCGGGTGTGCCGGTGTCAGTTCCGGTGTCCTTCCGGGACCGGGGGGCGGTGTCGTTCACGGCTGGCACATCGGTGCGGCGGGCCGCCTTGAGCGACTCCTTGGCGGCCTTGACGACCGCCTCTGGGGTGAAACCGAACTCACGGAACAACGTCGCCCCGTCGGCGGAGGCGCCAAAGTGCTCGATGCTGACGCAGCGTCCGGCGTCGCCGACGAGGTCGTGCCAACCCATGGCGACGCCTGCCTCGACGCTGACCCGCGCGAGCACGTCGGGCGGGATCACCCGGTTCTGGTAAGCGCGGGGCTGCTCCTCGAACCACTCACGGCACGGCATCGACACGACCCGGGTGCGCGTCCCTCGCTTCTCGAGCCGGGCCCGGGCCTGGAGGGCCAGGCTGACCTCCGACCCGGTGGCGATGAGGATGACGTCCGGGGCCGAGCGCCCGTCATCCCCGCCGTCGAGGAGTACGTAGGCGCCCCTGGCGACCCCGGTGGCCTTCGCGTGGGTGGTGCGGTCGATGACCGGTAAGGCCTGCCGGGAGAGCGCGATCCCGGCGGGACGAGCCCGGCGGAGGATCTCGGCCCATGCCTGGGCGGTCTCGTTGGCGTCGGCCGGCCGGACGACATCGAGCCCGGGGATGGCGCGCAGTGACGCGAGATGCTCGATCGGCTGGTGGGTGGGGCCGTCCTCGCCGAGCCCGATCGAGTCGTGGGTCCAGACGAAGGTGACCGGCGCCTGCTGGATCGCCGCCAGGCGCACGGCGGGGCGCATGTAGTCGGAGAAGACGAGGAACGTGCCGCCGTAGGGGCGGGTGAGCCCCGCCAGTGCGATCCCGTTGAGGATCATGCCCATGCCGTTCTCGCGGATGCCGAAGTGCAGGGTGCGCCCATAGGGCCCGCCCGTCCACTCATGCGTCTGCTTGCCCGTCGGGATGAAGCTCGGCTCACCGGTCATCGTGGTGTTGTTCGACTCGGCGAGGTCGGCCGAGCCGCCCCACAGCTCGGGCAGCACCGAGGCGAGTGCACCGAGCACCTTGCCGGATGCCGCCCGGGTGGCCAGCCCCTTCTCGGTGTCGGCGGGGAAGGCTGGCAGTGCCTTCTCGAACCGGTCAGGGAGCCGGCCGTCGACGAGCCGGTCGAGGAGGGCGGCGCGCTCGGGTTGGGCTGCGCGCCAGGCTCGGTAACCCTTGTCCCACTCGCGGTGGGCAGTCTTGCCCCGCTTGACCACCTGCCGGGCGTGCGACAGCACCGTGCGGTCGACCTCGAATGACTTTTTCGGGTCGAAGCCGAGCAGTTCCTTGGTGGCGGCGACCTCCTCGGCGCCGAGGGCCGACCCGTGCGACTTGCCGGTGCCGCGTGCCTTCGGCGCCGGCCAGGCGATGACGGTGTGCAGCCGGACGAGGGTCGGGCGGGTGCGCGACTTCCTGCTCTTCTCGAGCGCGGCAAGCAGGGCGTCGACATCCTCGACATAGTCGGCGGTGCCGGCGGGGGCATCGCTGCGCCGCCAGTCGATGTCGAACACTTCCCACCCGTAGGCCTCGAACCGCTTCGCGACATCCTCGCTGAAGGAGATGTCGGTGTCGTCCTCGATGGAGATCTGGTTGGCGTCGTAGACCACGGTGAGGTTGCCGAGTTCTTGGTGGCCCGCGAGCGAGCACGCTTCGGCGGCAACGCCTTCCATCAGGTCGCCGTCGGAAGCGAGCACCCACACCCGATGGTCGAAGGGGCTCTGGCCGGCTTTGGCGTCAGGGTCGAGCAGGCCGCGCTGCCGACGTTGCGCCATCGCCATCCCGACCGCCGACGCGAGGCCGGACCCGAGCGGCCCGGTGGTGATCTCGACCCCAGGCGTGTGGTGCACCTCCGGGTGGCCGGGGGTCAGTGAGCCCCACGTACGTAGCGCCTTGAGGTCGTCGAGGCCGAGCCCATAGCCCGACAAGTACAGCTGGATGTACTGCGTCAGCGACGAGTGCCCGCACGAGAGCACGAACCGGTCGCGGCCCAGCCAGGCGGGGTCGGACGGGTCGTGCCGCATGACGTTCTGGTACAGCAGGTAGGCCACCGGAGCCAGGCTCATCGCGGTGCCGGGGTGGCCGTTGCCGGTGCGCTGCACGGCATCCGCCGCAAGTACCCGCACCGTGTCGACAGCGCGCACGTCAAGATCGCTCCAGCCGGCCCGGCGAGCACGCGGAACGGCCACCTCGGTGGACCGTCCGGTGGTGGCCTTCGGCGTGCGGGGGCGGGTGGTACGTGTGCTCACGGGGAACCTCTCTGGCGGGGTCGGCACCGGTGCGGCGGTCCGCGTCCAACCCTAGTGCTCTCCGGTACCCGCGGATGAGGCGGCGGAACGCCGGGCGGATACGATTGCCGGGCAGAGTCAGGACGACCCGAAGGACGACGTGGCCACCACCCCGCTGACGACACGCGGCGCCACGGTCCGTTCCCACGGCATCCGCACGACCATCGCCGGCTACGTCGCCCTCACCAAGCCACGGATCATCGAGTTGCTCCTCGTCACCACCGTCCCGGTGATGTTCCTCGCCGAGCGTGGCGTCCCGTCGTGGTGGCTCGTTGTCGCGACCCTCGTCGGTGGCGTACTGAGCGCGGGCGCGGCGAACACGTTCAACTCGGTGTACGACCGCGACATCGACGCGATGATGCACCGCACGAGGAACCGGCCACTCGTGAGCGGAGTCGTCACCCCGCGCGCCGCACTCGTCTTCGGCGCGGTGCTCACGCTCGCGTCGACGCTGTGGTTCACCCTCCTCGTCAACGTTGTCTCCGCGGCACTCTCGCTCCTCGCCGTCGCGCTGTACGCCGTCGGTTACACGGTGCTCCTCAAGCGCCGCACTTCGCAGAACATCGTCTGGGGCGGCATCGCCGGGTGCATGCCGACCCTCATCGGCTGGTCCGCCGTCACGGGCTCGGTCGGGTGGCCGGCCGTCATTCTCTTCGTCGTCATCTTTTTCTGGACGCCGCCCCACTATTGGCCGCTGTCGATGGCGTTCCGTGACGACTACGCGACCGCGGCAGTTCCGATGCTGCCGGTCCAGCGGGATGCGGTTGCCGTCGGGCGTCAGATCGTCGCCTACTCGTGGGCGATGGTGGCGGCGTCGCTGGTCCTGGTACCGGTCGGGTCGATGGGTTGGGTGTACGTGGTTGCGGCAGTTGCTGCTGGCGCGGTGTTCCTCGGTGAGGCGCATCGCCTGTTGCGGGCGGCTGTTGACAGGTCGGTCAGCGTCGATCTCAGGCCGATGCGGCTCTTCCACTACTCGATCACCTACGTGACGGTGGTGTTCCTCGCGGTCGCCATCGACCCGCTGCTCCATGTCACTCTTGGCTGAGCATGCAGTTACCCGGTTGCTGCCGGGGCGCACGCCGAGGCGGACGATTCCGCTGATTAGACGACGAACATCACCCGCAGCCCGTCGAAGACTGCTCGTCCGGCTGGTCCGGCCTCCGCGCCGTTCGCTGCCGGATCGATGAGTGTGCAGGAACCGGCGAGGGCCATCGGGACGCCCAGCAGAAGTCGTCCGGCGCGCTCGAGCCGTGCCCGGGTGTCCGTAGCAAACGAGAAGGACGCGGTGCTCTTCCTGGACGACGCTGAGTTGACCGAGTTGCTCGATCAGGCGCTGGCCGGACCGTCGGCGGCATCGATGAGCGTCGGAGTTGCGCTCGCGGTCTGGCGTGAGGGATGCGGGCGATGGCTACAGCGGCCGAAGGCGGACCCTCCGCTGGCGCGGCACGTCAGCGACGTGGTGGCCGAGACGGGTACGTCGTTCAGGGGTCGAGGGCGGTGTTGAGTTACCTCGTGCCGTCGATCGGCCGATGCGCCTGCCGGTCACCGGCGACGGAGCGCAAGGATGCCGCCCGTGAGGGCGACGACCAGCAGGCTCGCGCCGAGCATGTGCGCAACGACTAACGCCTCCGGCACGTCTGTCACGTACTGCACGTAGCCCAGCGCCCCCTGCCCGAGGCTGACCCCGAGGACCCATAGCCACCTACGGCCGGGCCGCAGGTCGCCGTCGATGGCGGTTAGCCGCGCGGCGACCCACACTGCCACGACGAGACCGAGGAACAGCATGACCGAGTCGGCGTGCAACCAGGCGACGGCCTGTGGGTCGAGACTGAGGCGCGCCGGCTCGTCGGCGTCACCTGAGTGCGGGCCCGACCCGGTGACCACCGTACCCAGGACGAGTACGACGCCGGCAACGGCGACGGCACCCCAGGCGAGGCGGATGACGAGCGGAGGTACGGCGGGAACGGGTGGCCCTTCGGACTCGGCGCGGGCGAGCCAGAGATACGACGCGGCGGCGATGAGCATCATCGAGACCAGGAAATGGGCTGCGACGGTGGCTGGATGCAGGCCGGCGAGCACGGTGACGCCGCCGAGAACCGCTTGGAGCACGACGCCGGCAAGCACAGCCGCAGCCGTGACCACCATCGCCCGGCGCCGCACGACCAGCGCGAGGGCGACCAGGGTCGCGAGGGCGACCAGACCGATGACTCCGGTGAGTAGACGGTTGCCGAACTCGATCCACTTGTGGAAGCCCTCGGCCTGTTCAACTGTCGGGGCGACGGAGCCGTCGACGCACTCCGGCCAGGTCGGGCAGCCGAGGCCGCTTCCAGTGACCCGTACCAGCCCCCCGGTGACGACGATGCCGACCTGCGCGACGAGGTTGGCCACGAGCAGCGGGGCGAGCCAGCCCGGCTGGCGCCGCACCACACCAGAGTTCTGCTGAGCGGGCCTCGTCATGGTCACGACGTTCAGGCTACGTCGGCGTCCGCCCAGACCCGGCGGCCGGTAGTGAGCACGGCCGGCAGTGGGGCTAAGGCGTCGCCGTCAGCCGGACCAACGGAAGGTGCGCACCGTGACGACCGCGCCGACGACGCCCCACGCCGCGAGCACGCCCCACGACCCCCAGGCCCAGGTGCCATCCACCACCGCGGCCCGCACCGCGTCACCGAGGGCGCCCGACGGAAGCGCCCGGGCGAGCGGTCCGGCGGCGCCAGGGAGCCGGTCGGTGGGCAGCACGACACCGAGCCCCAGGAGGAGCACCCACACGAGGTTCGCGACCGCGAGCACGCCTTCGGCTCGAACCGTCCCGGCCAATAGCAGAGCCAACGACACGAAGGTCGCCGCGCCGAGCACGAGCCCGATCACGGCCGGGAGCAGGCTCGGTGCTGACGGTCGCCATCCGAATGACAGCCCGAGCACGCCGAGCACTACGGTCTGCGCAGCAAGCACCGCGAGCACCGCGAGGGCCTTGCCGGCGAGCAGACCACCGCGGCCGAGCGGTGTGGTCCCAAGGAGTACCAGCACGCCGGCGCGGCGGTCGAACCCGGTGGCGATCGCCTGACCGGTGAACGCGGTCGACACGACGGCGAGAGTCAGCGTTGCAGCCACCGCCAGGTCGACCCGGTGCTGCGGACCGAGGTCCGGCACCTCGGTGAGCGCGAGCCCGGCCAGCGCGAGCCCCGGCAGGAGGAGCGAGACAAGCAGTTGTTCGCCGTTGGTGAGCAACTGTCTGGTCTCGAAGGCGGCTCGGGCCAGGATGCGGCGCTGCACGGGTGCCGGTTCGCTCACCGGGCGCTGCCGTCGGTGAGCGCGAAGTAGGTGTCCTCGAGGCTGCCGGAGCCGCGCACGCCGGCCAACGTGCCGTCGGCCACGACCCGGCCGCCGGCGAGGATGACGACCTGGTCGGCGACTCGTTCGGCCTCCTCGAAAGAGTGCGTGGTGAGCACCACGCAGGTGCCGCGGTCGGCCTCCTCGCGGACCAGGCGCCATACGTCGAGCCGGACGTGCGGGTCCAGGCCGGCGGTGGGCTCGTCGAGGAACACCACCTCGGGGCTGCCGATCAGGGCAGCGGCCAGGGCGACCCGTTGGCGCTCGCCGCCGGACATCCGCCGCACCGTGGTCCGGTCGAAGCGGTGCAGTCCGAGGCGCTCGACGAGGTCGTCCAGCGGTCGAGGGCGCGCGTACATCGCGGCCAGGTGCCGGAGGAGCGACAGCGGACGGGCAGTTCCAGGGAGACCGCCGTCCTGGAGCATCACCCCGACGCGTGCCCGGTGTATCGCGTCAGCACGCCAGGGGTCGCAGTCCAGCACGCGGACCTGACCGGAGCCGGGGCGGACCAGGCCCTCCAGGCAGGCGACGGTGGTCGTCTTTCCCGCTCCGTTCGGGCCGAGTACCGCGGTGACGCTTCCGTGCTCGGCCGACCAGGTCGCGCCACAGACGGCAGGTGTATCACCAAAGGACAGGTGCAGGTCGGCCACGTCGACGGCATGGCCCATGACTCGACATCCTAGGCTGGCCAGCATGCCTCGAATCGACCGGGCGGCGATACCTGCTGTCGCCGTCGCCGCCGCTCCTGCCGCCGCTGCGCTGTTGCTCGGCCGGTCTCGGCTGGCTCTCGCCCTCGGACTGGTGCCCGCCGCGGTGGCGGCGTTCTTCCGCGACCCCGACCGCACCCCTGACCGTCGGCCGACCCCGGTCGATGAGGTGCTCGCTCCGGCTGACGGCAAGGTCATGTACGCCGGCCCCGGGCAGGACGGCATCGCGCCTGAAGGCGACTGGCAGCAGGTCAGCATCTTTCTCTCGGCTTTCGACGTCCACGTGAACCGCGCGCCGTACGGGGGTCGGGTTACCGAGGTGTCCTACCGACCAGGTCGATGGCTCGCCGCCTACCGTCATGAGAGTGCGCATCTCAACGAGCGCACCGACATCACGGTGGAGCGCGAGGTCGGTGGACAGGTACGTCGGGTGCACTTCCGTCAGATCGTCGGCCTGATGGCTCGCCGAGTGGTCACCCGAGTCACCGTCGGTGACGAGGTCATGACCGGCCAGCGGATTGGCCTGATGAAGTTCGGCTCGCGGATGGACGTGT
>JBOFJB010000443.1:0-2878 GCA_051650465.1 Dermatophilaceae bacterium
CGGGCTCGGCGACCCGTCCCCGCCCGGTGACTCCGACCGAGCGCGGGCTGACCACCCGGAGCAGTTCGGGCACGTTGACCGGCTTGCTGGTCAGGCCGGCGCGAACCACGTTGTCGGAGTTGGCGAGCACCTCGATCCCGAGGCCGCGCACGTAGGAGTGCAGCACCCCGGCGGCGACGTCGACGTACTCCCCCGGATGCAGCACGCGGTGCCGCATCAGGGCGAGGACGACGAGCCCGATGTCGTCGGGGTGCTCCTCGGCGACCCGGGCGACCGCGGCGCACGCCGCCCCCACGGCGTCGTCGCTGCCCCCGACCCGCACGCACGCGGCAACCACTTCGCGCACCACGCCGGAGACGTCATCCGAAGGCACCCCGAGCACTGCGGCGAGGAGGGCGTGCTCGGGGTCATCCGCCTCCGCGGTGGAGGCGACCAACGCACTGAGCCGGGGCACCCCCAGCCGGCTCGCCACGTCGACCACCTCGGGGTGTGGCCGCAGCCCGACGAACACCTCGAACGGGGAGATGGCGAGCAGCAGTTCCGGCTTGGCCTCGTCGTCGACATACACGGTGTCGCCAGTACGGGCGCGTTCCTCGCGGGCCTGCTCGGCGGTGGGGTGGGCCTGGATGGAGATGGCGCGGCCGGGCGCGAGTACCTTGAGCAGGAAGGGCAGCCGCGGCCCGAATCGTTCGACGCATCCCGCTCCGAGTTCGGCCACCGGGTCGGCAGCGACGACCTCCGCGAGGTCCGGTAAGCCGGGCCGGTCGGTGCCCGACGGGCCGGCTTCGTGCGCGCCCATCCACAACTCGGACTCCGGCTCAGGGGTGGGGATGGCGCGGCCCTGCAGGCTGGCGATGGACACGTGCGAACCCCAGGCGTCGGTAAAGACGACCGGTGACAGGAGGTCCACGACATCCTCGGCGTTGGGGGCGGGGCGGCTCACGATGCTAGCGGGTGGCCGGCATCGTCACCGGGCCGGTCGCGGCTCCCGCGCCGGCCACGGCTCAGCGGGCAGCGGTGCGAGCCGGGCGGCGGGATGCCGACCGCCGGGCGGGCCGGTCGAGCACGACCCGGGCGAGGGCGTCGACGACATCGGGGTCGTACTCGTAGCCGAGACCGAGGTTGATCCGCTCCATCGCGGCATCGATCTCGTCAGGGTCACCACTGCCCGCGGTGAGGTCGTCGAACGCGTTGGCGACCTTGAGGATGCGAGCGGTCACCGGCACTTCCTCGTCGAGTTCGCGCACCTGACGGTAGGGCACCGTCTGCGCTTCGACGAGGTGCGCAACGTGCTCCAGGCCACCGGCTGCCCGGATGATGCGCGCCCCTTCGTCGGCGATGGCTCGCTGGTCGGTGGGTGCGGCGAGCACGGTCGCTCCGCCCGGGATCGGTTCGAGCAGGGTGATCTGACCGAGGTCGTGCAGCAGAGCGGCGTACTCGAGGTCGTGCAGCGTCTCCTCGTCGAGCCCGAGGGTGCGGCCGAGCCGCAGCGACATCGCGGCGACCCGCTCAGCATGGTGTTCGGGGGTGTACCCGCCGTGCTCGGTGAGGTGAGAGAGCGTGCCGATGAGTTGCCGGTTGGTCTCCCGGTTCCGGGCATACTGGCGCACTGCGGAGTAGGCGATGGCCAGCGGCACGAGGGCGGCCGGCAGGGCGAGCAGCCCGAGGACCGGCGCCATGAAGGCAACCATCGGCCCGGTGGCGATGACGGCGAGCGTGATGGGCGCGGCCTCGCCGGCTTCATCCCGGAGCACGGTCGGCCACGGCGACCGCAGCCCCGCCGAGCGCACCACGGAAGCGAGCACCAACTCGGTGGCCAGCCCGCCCGCCGCGACGAGCACCATCGCGACCACGATGAGTCCGCGGTGCAGCGTCTCACCGGTCTCGGCATCCCAGAGCGTGGGGTCACCGACCTCTCGGGTGAGAACTGCCGCAAGCGCGACCCCGACGACCCGCGCGGCGAGCATCGGGGCTCGCGTGGTGTGCTGCCGAACGCGGCGTACGGCGGCGGCGAGCAGCAGCCCGACCGTAACCAGCAGGATGACGACGCCAGCGTCGACCTCGAACACGGGCTGCTCGGCGACCGGCCCGAGGAAGACCACGGCCATCGCCGACGCGGACGACAGCGGCGCGGTCTCCCGACCACTCGGCATCCGGATGCTGGCGAGTTCACCCAGCGCGATGCAGGCAACGGCCACGAGCACGGTGAACGCGTGGGCTCGGAGTGTCGCCGGTAATGCGGACGCAGACTGTGCACCCCCGGCGGCGACCGCTGCGACACCGAGCAGGACAACTGCGGTGGCCACCTGTCGCTCGGGGCGCCGCACCAAGGCCCGTAGCGCCCGGGTTCTGGTGGTGCGGCGACGTGCCGGGCGCCGGGGAGTGTCGGTCACCGGCCGGTCTCCTCCGTGGCGAGCCGGGGTACGGCGTGGTCCAGCGCGCCCATCAGCGCGTCATCGTCGGATGTCTCGGCGACGAGGATCTGGCGTGCCTGCGCCGGGGTGTGGATGATGCCATCGCGCCCGCCGACGTGGGTCAGCAGGTCGTAGCGGTCGGCGACCGCGACGACGCGGGTCCGCAGGTCGGCATGTGCCGCGGAACCCGATAGTGCGTTGCGGTGCCCGCGGATCGGCTCGAGGGCTCCGTGCAGGATGGTCAGGTCGGTCAACATTCGAGCCCCGGCCGCGGCGTAGTGGGCGTCACCGTTGCGGTCAGTGAGGTCGAGGGTGCGAACGGCGCGAGTCGGCAGGCTGGTCTGGCCGAGGTCGTGCAGCATGCCGGCCATTCGGGTATCGGTGACCTGCTGCGGGCCCAGACCGAGATGTTCGGCCATCCGCCCGCTGAGTTCGGCGACTCGCGCGCTGTGCCCGGTGAGGTG
>JBOFJB010000444.1:0-7281 GCA_051650465.1 Dermatophilaceae bacterium
CAGGTGGGCGGCGCTCTCGGCCTTGGCCGGGTCGTCATCCGCTGCCATCGAGACAGAGAAGAGGACCTGACGTGGCCGTTCCGAAGCGGAAGATGTCGCGCAGCAACACCCGCTCGCGCCGGGCCAACTGGAAGGCGACTGTCGTCGTCACGGCGACCTGCCCCCAGTGCAAGGCGTTGGCTCAGCCGCACCGGGCATGCCCGTCGTGCGGCACCTACAAGGGCCGCCACTACGGCGCTGCTGAGCGCACCGACCACCAGGGCTGAGCCGGGTCGTGGCGAAGGGGCCGGCCGCTCTTCATGAGCTCTCGCCGCCGCGCCGAGTCGACGAGTTGGTGTCCCATCTTGAGGGAGTCACCGGCACTGCCGTCGACCGGGCGCTGCTGCGCCGTGCCCTGACGCACCGGTCCTACGCGTACGAAGCCGGTGGTGTCCCGCACAACGAGCGGCTCGAGTTTCTTGGCGACTCGGTGCTGGGGCTCGTGGTGACGACCACCCTGTACGAGACCCACCCGGAGACCAGCGAAGGCCAACTCGCCAAGTTGCGCGCCGCGGTGGTGAACATGCGTGCCTTGGCGGATGTCGGTCGCACCCTCGGCGTCGGCGATTACCTCTTCCTCGGCCGTGGGGAGGAGAGCACCGGTGGCCGGGACAAGGACTCCATCCTTGCGGACACCGTTGAAGCCGTCATCGGGGCGGTCTACTCGTCCGCCGGAGTCGACGCCGCCGCCGTGCTGGTCCATCACATGGTCGATCCCCTGCTGGCCCAGTCGGCCACGCTGGGTGCTGGCCTGGACTGGAAGACTTCGCTTCAAGAGATCTCCGCGCGATGCGGGCTCGGCGGTCCCGAATACGTCGTGAGCGAGGACGGCCCGGAGCACGCCAAGCAGTTCGAGGCCCACGTCATCGTCGGCGGTGAGGTGCTCGGCCGTGGGTCGGGTCGGACGAAGAAGGTGGCCGAGCAAGAGGCTGCCGCGCTGGCCTGGACTGCGCTGCACGATGCTCACGAAAGTCCCGCCAATGGCCAGGGCAGCGGGTCGTCCTCTTCGAGCAGGCGCCCGGCTGGGCCGGACGCGGCCCATCTGGAGGCCGGCACCCGCGGTGCCTGAGTTGCCCGAGGTCGAGGTCGTGCGCCGCGGCCTCGAGAACCACGTCAGTGGTCGGGTGGTCGTGGATGTCGAACTGCGCGGGTCGCGGGTGGCCCGTCGGCACGTCCTCGGCCCCGACGATCTCCGGCATCGGATGGCGGGGCGTCGGGTCCGGGCGGTTCGGCGTCGAGGCAAGTACCTGTGGCTCGACCTGGAGGATGCCGTCGGGCTGCTGCTGCATCTCGGGATGAGTGGCCAGTTGCTTGTGGCCGAGCCCGGGTCCCCGGAGCCGGCGCATCTGCACGCGCGGTTCCGGTTCGCTGATGGCGGGCCCGAGTTGCGGTTCGTCGACCAGCGCACCTTCGGCGGGCTCGCACTCGCCGACCTTGCGCCGGACGGCATCCCGGAGACCATCGCCCATATCGCCCCCGATCTGCTGGAGCCGGCGTTCGACCGTGCCGCGGTGGTGCAGCGGATGACGATGAAGGACAGCGCCGTCAAGCGGGTGCTGCTCGACCAGCGGGTTGCGTCGGGCATCGGCAACATCTACGCCGACGAGGCACTGTGGCGGGCTCAGGTCCACGGTGAGCGACCGGCCAAGGCCCTCAGCCGGCCCCGGCTTGGGGCCATCCTCGACCACGCCGGCGACGTCATGCGCCAAGCCCTCGCTCAGGGCGGCACCAGTTTCGATGCGCTCTACGTCGACGTCAACGGCGCGTCGGGTTACTTCGACCGGTCGCTCGCGGCCTACGGCCAGGCGGGCCGCCCGTGCCGACGGTGTGGGGCGCCGATCCGCCGCGAGTCGTTCATGAACCGGTCGTCGTTCTCGTGCCCGCGCTGCCAGCCGCGCCCGCGGGTGCGCCGCTGACGGGTTGTCTCAGGCCTGCCGAGGCGGCGGGCGGTGTCTCCCGCATTCGGTGGTCGCACCGGCGTCAACGGGCGGGCGGCGCCTCGTTCGCCGCGGCGCAGTGCGGCGCTATTGGTGCCGGGTGCCGCCGATCTCGTGGCAAGGCTGTCCGCGCCGTCGTGACCGTGCACTCCACCAGCGAGAGTCAGGACGTGCCGACCTGCGGGATCCGAACCGTTTCCCCGCTGCGGCGCTCGGACAACTCGGCGAGGGCCTGGCGCACCGTGTTCGCCATGAGATCTGCGCCGCTGGCGCTCGGATGGACACCGTCGGGTTGCAGGACGTCGCCGTGGTGACGTGAGACCGCTGCGTGCCAGTCCGCGAGAACAACGTTCGGGATGCCGTCGACCAGGTTGCGTAAGGACTCGTCGTCTGCCGCTGAGCGTGACCATCCGCCGTGGGCGGTGACCATCACCACCATCCGATCGGGACCGATGGCGTCCAGGGTGCGTCGGACCGCCGCCTCGTCTGTTCCGTGGTTGGTGCCGAGCATGATCACCACCGCTCGGCGCAGGCCGGCACCGCGGGCGGCGACCTGGGCTGGCGCTTCGGACCAGCGCCGGTAGGTGCGCCCGTCCATCCGGATGCCGGGCATCGACCGCTCCATCGCCTGGCTGGAGGTCACCAGCATCGAGTCGCCGATCGCGTCGACCTCGGCGCCGGACGGCATCGACCAGTCGGCGAGTGCGGGTCGTGGGCGCTGCGGAGTCGGCGCATCACGTCGGCTGCCGGCGAGCGGGCCGCTCCACGAGCGCGCCGCAGGTTCCGGTGTCGTGAGCAGCCGGGACTGCTGGGCGCTGATGAGTTTCTCGGTGGAACTGCGGTCGGGCGCGGTAGCCAGCACGGCGACCACGCCGAGCGCGAGGCCGACCGTCGTGGCGACGACGCTTCGGGCGCCGGTGATGCCGAGCGTGCGCAGTCGGTGCGCTGAGCGGGCGGCGACGTCGGCGAACCCGAAGCGACGTATCGGGATCTCGACGAACCGGTAGGACAGGTCGGCGGCGGCGAGCGTGATGACGACCGCCCACACTCGGGTGAGGAGGTGCTCGATGCTGCCCGGCGGCACGGGAAGGTCCTGCTGGACCACCAGCACTACCGGCCAATGCCACAGGTAGATGCCGTAACTCCGCTCGCCCACCCAGCGAGCAGGCCGACATTCGAGCGCGGTGCGCAGCCAACCGGGGTGGTCGAGCACCACGACCAGAAGTACCGCGGTGGTGACCGACGCCAGCAGGATGCCGCCGCGGAAGGTCAGCGCCGCCTGGTCATCGGCGCCGGCGGCAAGCGCCGCAAGCATGACGACGCACCCGGCGCCGACGGCACCGCGGTGCCGAGCCCACCACGCGGTCTGCGTGCCGGCACGCGCGGGGTCGGCCAGCGCGAACGCTACGGCCGCACCGAGCATCAGCCCGGTGAGGTGGGTGTCGGTGCCGTAGTAGACCCGGGTCGGGGCGTCGGGGTCGAGTCGTACCGCCATGAGCATGGCTGAGGTGCCCGCGACCGCCGCCACGACGCCGGCCCGGTGCAGCGGACGGTGCACCAGGCGTAGCAGGAGCAGCAGCGCGAACGGCCAGACCAGGTAGAACTGCTCCTCGACGGCCAGCGACCACAGATGAGCAAACAAGCCCGGGCTGGTGGCGGCAAAGTAGTCGGCCCCGGCAGCGATCTCGTGCCAGTTCGAGGTGAAGGTCAGCGCGCCCCACACCTGGCGTCCGATGTCGACAACCAGGTCCGGCTCGGACAACCGGGCCACCAGCACCGAGCACGGAACACACACCAGCAAGGCCGGCAACAGTCGTCGCGCGCGGCGCGCCCAGAACGCGCGTAGGCGGACCGTTCCGGTGGCGGCGTGTTCGCGGAGCAGGATCGTCGTGATGAGAAAGCCTGAGACGACGAAGAACACGTCGACCCCGAGGAAGCCACCGGGGAGCCAGCGTGGATCGAGATGGAAGACCGTGACGGCGACGACGGCGAGTGCCCGAAGGCCGTCCAGCCCGGGCAGACGGGGTAGTGCAGGGACCGGCTGGCCGCTGGGTGCCGCGAGGCGCTGCTCGTCGGCCTGTCGCGAGCCGACGGCAGGCTCGTCCAGTGCCGCTGGGGTCATCGCCCCACCGTACGGATGTCGGCAGTTGTCGCGCCGAAGGCGCGCCTGTGCGTCCGCGTGGGTGTGCTGGCTCCTACCGGCCGTGGTCGCGGCCGTCGGCGCCGGTACGGTGACGCTGTGGGTGAGGTAGCGGCATCCGGCGATGAGCGGGGGACGGTACTCGCCATCGCGGCCGGGCCTGAGTGTGGACCGGTCGTGACACCTGGAGGGAGCCGGTCGGTGCGGGTGACCGTGTTCGTCCGCGGACGAGTGCAGGGCGTGGGCTTCAGGTGGTGGGTCCGTTCCCGGGCACTCGAGTTCGGCCTGGCGGGGCACGCGCGCAACACCTCCGACGGGAGGGTCGAGGTGGTCGCCGAGGGCGCCGAGGACCAGGTCGCGCGTGTCGTGGCGCTGCTCACCGAGGAGCCGTCGCGGCACGGACGGCCCGGAGCAATGGCCTCGGTGTCGGTTCCGCGACATTCCGAGCCGCGCGGCATCACCGGTTTCGTGGAGCGCTGACTGCGGTACGGCTGCCGACCGCTGGCCGGGCTGCCTGCACCGCCGGTCAAGTGCCTCCGCTACGTCAGGACAACGTCGCTTCGTGCGCCAGCACGGGTCGTACCGGGGGCTGGACGGTCCCGCGCATGGGCGTGCGCATTTCTACGATGGTCTGATGACGAGTAAGCCAGCGGCCCCGGCGGAGCGGGCCGACCCGCCGCCTCGGCCCCCCGAGTTGGCTCGGCTGCGTGCCAGCATCGACAACATCGACGCCGCTCTGGTGCACCTGCTCGCCGAGCGCTTCAAAGCTACCCAGCAGGTGGGCCGGCTCAAGGCCGCCGCGGGGATGCCGCCAGCCGACCCGGAACGCGAGGAACGCCAGATCGCCCGCCTCCGCGCGCTTGCCGCAGACGCTGGTCTCGACCCGCAGTTCGCGGAGAAGTTCCTCGGCTTCGTCGTTGCCGAGGTAATCCGTCACCATGAGGCGCTGACCCGAGGTCGGTGACCACGCTAGACGCCGTATGCCGGCGCCATCCGTCACACCGGCACCGACTGTCGCAGGCGCCACCGGTCGGCGACGGCGTCCGCGCGGGGCCTGGACGACGCGGGTAGCATTCCGCGGGTTGGGGGACGGCCCGGCCGCGACGAACTCCGGCACCACCGACGAGAGTTGACCACCGCCGCATGTACCTGAAGACGCTGACCCTCAAAGGCTTCAAGTCGTTCGCCTCGTCCACCACTCTGCGGCTCGAGCCGGGCATCACCTGTGTCGTCGGCCCCAACGGGTCCGGGAAGTCCAATGTGGTGGACGCACTCGCGTGGGTGATGGGTGAGCAGGGGGCGAAGAGCCTGCGCGGCGGCAAGATGGAGGACGTCATCTTCGCCGGTACCGCCGGGCGCCCGCCGCTCGGTCGCGCCGAGGTCAGCCTGACCATCGACAACACCGACGGCGCCCTGCCGATCGACTACTCGGAGGTGACGATCACCCGCACGATGTTCCGCGGCGGTGGCTCCGAGTACGCGATCAACGGCACCGGATGCCGGCTGCTCGACGTCCAGGAGTTGCTCTCCGACTCCGGCCTCGGCCGCGAGATGCACGTCATCGTCGGGCAGGGGCAACTCGACACGGTGCTGCGCGCCAGCCCCGAGGAGCGCCGCGGCTTCATCGAGGAGGCTGCCGGTGTGCTGAAGCACCGCCGCCGCAAGGAACGCGCGTTGCGCAAGCTCGACACGATGGAGGCCAACCTCACCCGGGTCCAGGACCTCACCGGAGAGATCCGCCGCCAACTCGGCCCGCTCGGCCGGCAGGCCGAGGCGGCCCGCCGCGCGGCCGTCATCCAGGCCGACGCCCGAGACGCCCGGCTGCGGCTGCTCGCCGACGACCTGGTGCAGCTCACTGCCGCGCTCGAGCAGGAGGTGGCGGACGAGACCGCTCTCATCGAGCGCCGCGTCACCGTCGAGGATGCCGTCGCCGACCTGCGGGGGCGCCTCACCGAGGTCGAGCGTCGGGCCACCGAGGCCGCACCCGAGTTGGCCCTCGCGCAGGAACGGTTTGTCCGGCTACTCAGTTTGCGTGACCGGCTGGCCTCGACCGGGTCGGTCGCGGCCGAGCGGATGCGGCTGCTCGGCGAGGACGAACAGCACGAGACCACCGCCGGGCGCGACCCTGACGAGTTGCGGACCCAGGCGGCGCAGGCGCGCGACGAGGAGGCCGCGCTGCTCGCTCAGGTCGCTGCGGCGGCGGACCAGTTGGCCGGCGCGGTGAGCGAGCGGGAGTCCGCGGAGGACTCGTTCGCTGCGGAGACCGGCCGGCTCGCTCGCCTTGCGCGGGCCGCCGCCGACCAGCGTGAGGGGCTCGCCCGGCTGGCCGGTCAGGTGGCCGCGCGGCGTAGCCGGATCGAGGCCGGCGAGGCCGAGATCGGGCGGCTCGACGGACTTGTCGCCGCGGCTCGGGTGCGGGCTGCCGATGCTGAGGCCGAGTTCGCCGGACTCGAGGGCTCGGTCGCAGTCGACGAGGAAGGCGAGGAAGGCCTCGACTCGACCTTCGAGTCGGCGGCTTCCCGGTCCGCTGAGGCAGCGGAGGAGGTGGAGCGGCTACTCAGCACCGGACGCACCGCTGAGGGTGACCGTGCCTCGGCCCAGGCTCGCCTCGAGGCGCTCGAACTGTCGCTGCGGCGGCGTGATGGCGCCGCGACCCTGCTCGCCGCCGCCGACCCGGCGCACGGGGTGCTCGGTCGGGTCGCCGCGCTCGTGACCGTCCAGGCCGGCCACGAGGTCGCGGTCGCGGCCGCGCTCGGCCCGGCTGCTGAGGCGCTTGCCGTGACCGGCACGGCCCATGCGGCCACCGCGCTTGAGGCTCTCCGGGCGGATGACGGTGGTCAGGTGACGCTGCTCGTCGGCGATAGCCCCCAACCCGCCGACCCGGTTGGCTGGCCTGATCTGGGTGGCCAGGGGCGCTGGGCTCGGGAGGTCGTTGATGCACCGGAGGCGCTGCGAGCGGCGGTTGACCAGTTGCTGGAGCGGGTCGCGCTCGTCACCACCTCGTCGGACGCTGCCGCGCTGGCGGTACGTCATCCCGGCGTGACCGCCGTCGCGGCGGATGGCGACGTGTACGGACCGGGCTTCGCCCGAGGCGGCAGCCGCGGCGCGCAGAGCCTCATCGAGGTCGAGGCGGCGGCGCACGACGCCCGGGCCGAGGTCGCCGAC